>JAEKLK010000028.1:0-524 GCA_019509895.1 Betaproteobacteria bacterium
GCGATCGAGGGCGCGCTGCGCGACGCGCGGCGGCTGGAGGAGCTGACGCGCGGCGGCGCGCCGCTTCGCGTCTCGGCCGCGCATGACGGCCTGGAGATCGAGCTCTGAGATTCGGCTCCGGACCGCGCGCGGTCGGCATCGGACTGCTCGCGGCGCTCGGACTGCTGGTTGGCCTGGAGCCCGCGCCGATCGCCGCCCTGCGCGACGCTTTGTTCGACGGCTACCAGCGGCTCATGCCGCGCAGCCGCGACACCGCCCCGGCCGTGATCGTGGCGATCGACGAGCCGTCGCTCGACGCGCGCGGCCAGTGGCCCTGGTCGCGTCCGTTGGTCGCCGAGCTCCTGCGCGCGATTCTCGCCACGCGCCCTGCCGCGGTCGGCGTCGATGTGCTGTTCGTCGAGCCCGACCGCGCCTCGGCCGACGGCGATGCCGTGCTCGCCGACGCGATCGACGATGGAAAGGTGGTGCTGGGCGTCGCCGGGCTCGAGTACCGCGACCGGCGTTTCCCGTTCCCGCCGCAAGCC
>JAEKLK010000028.1:538-8074 GCA_019509895.1 Betaproteobacteria bacterium
GCATTTCCGGAGGCCGCGAGCCGCCCCTGCGGCGCTTCGACGGACAGCTGCAAAGCCGCGTCGAGGTCAATCGCGCGGCGGCGGGTCGCGGCCTGATCAGCTCGGATGCCCGGGGCGTGGTGCGGCGCGTACCGCTCGCCGCCCGCATCGGCCAGGTGATCGTGCCCGCCTTGTCGGTAGAGATGGTGCGGGTGGCGGCAGGCGCGCCGCTCCTGCACCTCACCGATCATGGCGGCGAGCGCCTCGAGCTCGGCATCGGCGAGCTTGCCGTGCCGCTGCAGTCGGACGGTTCCCTCTACGTCTATTTCGGCCGGCACGACGCCAACCGCACCATCTCCGCGGAGGAGCTGCTCTCCGGCCGTGCCAACGCCGAGCTATTGCGCGACAAGTTCGTGCTGCTCGGCGTGACGGGGCTCGGGCTGCTCGATTTCCAGAGCACGCCGCTCGGCGAGCGCATTCCCGGCGTCGAGGTGCATGCGCAGCTTCTCGAGCAGATTTTCGACGGACGCTACCTCTGGCGTCCGACCGCGGCTGCGTGGCTGGAGGCCGGGCTCCTGGTGCTGGCAGGCATCGCGCTCGTCCTCGCCGTGCCGGCGGTGCGCCCCTGGATGTCGGCGATGCTGCTCGCCGCCATCCTTGCCGTGCTCGCCGCCGGCGGCCTCGCCGCGTTTCGCGCCGGCTACCTGATCAACGTCGCCGGCCCGGCGCTCGGCGCGGCGCTGCTCTTCGCCGCGCTCCTCGCTGCAACGCTCGCCGAAGCGGATCGCCAGCGGCGGCTCCTGCGCGAGGCGCAGGCGCGCGTGGCGGGCGAGCTGGAGGCGGCGCGGCGCATCCAGATGGGGCTGCTGCCCGCGCCGCGCGAGCTCTTCGCGGCCGAGCGGCGCTTTACCATCGAAACGCTGCTCGAGCCGGCGCGGGTGGTGGGCGGCGACTTCTACGACTGCTTCATGCTGGACCAGCACCGCATCTTCTTCCTGGTCGGCGATGTGTCGGGCAAGGGCCTCCCGGCGAGCCTCTTCATGGCGCTCGCCAAATCGCTTTTGAAAAGCATTGCGCTGCGCGGCGAGGGCGATCCGGCGGCAGTGCTGCGCGCCGCCAATGCCGAGATCAGCCGCGACAATCCGGAGTCCATGTTCGTCACGGTGTTCGCGGCGGTGCTCGACGCGCGCTCGGGGCGCGTCGACTTCTGCAACGCCGGCCACGAGCCGCCGGTGGCGGGCCAGCCCGGCGAATTGCCGCGGCGTATCTGGGACTCGGGCGGGCCGCCGCTCTGCGTCATCCAGGGATACGCGTACAGCGGCTCGCACCTCGTACTGGCGCCGCGCGGCTGGCTATGCGTGCTGAGCGACGGCGTGACCGAAGCGATGAACCCGGCCGCCGAGCTCTACAGCGCGCCGCGCCTTCTTGCCGCGCTCGGCGAGAGCGCCGGGAGCGACCCGGCGGGGCTGATCGCGCAGGTGCGGAGCGACGTACGGGCCTTTGCCGACGATGCCGAGCAGTCAGACGACGTGACGCTGGTGTGCGCGCGCTGGAACGGCGCTATCGGACGTTGATTTCGACTCGGCGGTTCTTCGGCTCATCGACTTCATCAGCGGTCGGCACGAGCAGCTCGCGCTCGCCCCGGCCGGCGGTGCGGATACGCTCGCCCGCAATGCCGATGCCGATGAGAAAGCCCTTGACGCGCTCGGCGCGCTGGGCCGAAAGCTGGTCGTTGGTCGCCTCGTCGCCCATCGTGTCGGTATGGCCGATGACGAGCACATCGGGCAAAGGCCGGGCGCGCATTACGGCGAGCATCTTGTCGAGCTCGGGCTTGGACTCGTCGGTGAGCTCGTCCGTGCCGGTAACGAAGTAGAGAAGGAAGCTGGCCGGCCGATCGGGCAGCGAATGCAGCGTCGCGCCGTAGGTGCGATCGACCTCCACGGGTGAAAGGCGGCTCACTTCCGCCTCGCCGAAACGGCTCGTCGCGTAGGGCTGGTTCAAGACCTGGCGGCTGTCGCCGCGCTGCACGACCACGGTGCCGATGTGGCCGTCCGCCGAAGGCAGCACGACGAACGTTTCGACCGGCTTCGCCGTCAGCAGCGCGAGCGCAATCAGCGCGCCGACGGCGAGAGCCGCCATCAGTGCCGGTCGCCCACCTGCACGGCAAACTCGGTGCCACGCACGCCCATGATCGCCGACGGGGTGTGCACGCGCATCGCTTCAGGCGACTGCTTGACGATCTTGCCCGACACGCCGGCGAGCGTGCCTTTGCTCAGGCGGCTGTCGAACTGCCCGACATGGGTGGTCGAATTGAAGACGTAGCGCTCGAGGATGAAGTTGCTGTTTGGTCCGATGGAAAGCAGGCTGTTGTCAGCGAACGTAATGCCCACCGTGCCGTTCGAACCGGTCACTACGACGTCCGCTTCACGCACTGGCATGCCGACCTTGAGCGCCAGGCGCTCGCCGGCGCGCTCGAGATACGCGCTGCCCTGCACGACCTTGATCTCCCCTGCGTCCGCCGCCAGCGCGGCGGCGCTCACGCAAAACAGGATTGCTGCCAGGCTTGCTCGCATGCTCCCTCCCGAGGCGCATTTTTCGATGGATTCTATAATGCACGCCGCCCATGACCGTCCCCGTTAAAAATGTCCGTTCAGCGATGTTTCTTGCACGTCGCGCGGAGCTGCGGCCGCTGAGCGCGTTTCTGGAGGCATTCTGCGGCGAGGCGGGTGTCGATCGCAGCCGCTGTCTGCGTCTCAACGTGGTGCTGGAGGAGCTTTTCGTGAACACCGTCAGCCACGGCCACCGCGGCGACTGCGACGCGCCGGTATGGATCACGCTTGAGGCGGGACCGCAGGCGCTGCAGGTCACTTACGAGGACACCGCTCCGCCTTTCAACCCGCTGGTCCACCCGGTGCAGACCGGAAAAATCGGCGGTCTCGGCGTCCTTCTCGCGCGGGAGCTGGCAACGGCTCGCGAGTACGCGTATCTCTTCGGGCGCAATCGTCTGCGCCTTGCGGTCCTGCGCTAGCCTTTGCCGGGATGGATATGCCCGCATTGCGGGCATTTGCGGCTCGAGCGGTAGAAGGCTTCGAAGAGCGGCGGCAGATCGGCCACGATGTTCTGCACGTTGACTTCCACGCGATGCACGAGCGCCCAGCAACGCGGGCAATACCATTCGAACGCATCGTCCACGTCTCGCGGCCGGATCTTCTCCACCACCAGGCCGACCGATCCCGGCTCGGGTCGCTGCGGCGAATGGCGATAGTGGCCCGGCAATAGCACGATCTCGCCCTGCTTCACCGGGATTTGCGCCGGGCGCCCGTCCTCGAGGACGTTGAGGACCATGTTGCCGCGCAGCTGGTAGAAGAACTCCTCGTAGGGATCATCGTGGTAGTCCGTGCGCTGATTGGGGCCGCCGACGACCTGGACGATCAGGTCCTCGGCCGCCGGGAAGACCAGCTGGTTACCGACCGGTGGCTTGAGCAAATGCGCATGCTCGTCGATCCAGCGCGAAAAATTGAATGCCCTTAGGGACATGCCTGCCCTCCGAAAGGACTACGCGGGGGTATCAAGAAAATCGTAGCCCACCCCTTAGCTTGTACGCCCGATGTGCGGCATCGCCGGCTATTTTGCGCTCACGCCACGCCCGCTCGCGCCTCGCGAGGTGCTCGGGCGCATGGTGGAGGCGGTGCGCCACCGCGGGCCCGACGACGGCGGCGTCTACTATGACGGGCGCGCCGCGCTCGGACACCGGCGGCTCTCGATCATCGACCTCTCCGGCGGCAAGCAGCCTCTCTCCACGGCCGATGGCCGTCTCTGGGTCACGTTCAACGGCGAAATCTTCAATTACGTGGAGCTGCGCCAGGAGCTGATCGAGCGCGGCCGCGAGTTTCGCACGAAGAGCGATACCGAGACGATCCTGAACGCCTACGCCGAGTTCGGGCCGCAATGCGTGCAATCGTTCAACGGCGACTTCGCATACGCCCTCTGGGACCGCGCGAACCAGCGCCTGGTGATGGCGCGCGACCGCATGGGCGTGCGGCCGCTCTACTACACCGTGCATGAGGGCGTGCTGGTCTTCGCCTCCGAGGTGAAGTCGCTCTTCCTCTATCCGGGCCTCAAGCCCGAGCTTGATCCGCTCGGCCTCGACCAGACCTTCACCTTCTGGTCACCGCTCGCGCCGCGCACCGCTTTCAAGGACATCCACGAGCTGCCGCCCGGCTACCAGCTCGTCGCCGAGCATGGTGTCATCAAATTAACGCCCTACTGGACGCTGCGCTATCCGGCGCGCGAGGAGCAACGACGCCTCAGCCAGGGCGACGCCGAGGCGCAGGTCAAGGCGCTGCTGGCCGACGCGACCCGCATCCGCATGCGTGCCGACGTGCCGGTCGGTGCATATCTCAGCGGCGGATTCGACTCCTCGGCGACAACGGCGCTTGCCAAGGAGCACAACGACCGGCTGCGCACGTTCTCGCTGGAATTCGAATCGCCCGAGCTCGACGAATCGGCGTATCAGCGCACGCTGGTGGACGCGCTTCGCACCGACCATTCGTCACTGCGCTGCACGGGCCCGGACATCGCCGCCAGCTTCCCGGCGGTCATCCGGCACACCGAGCGGCCAGTGGTACGCGCGGCGCCCGCGGCGCTCTACCTGCTTTCCCGCGAGGTCCGTGACCACGGCTTCAAGGTGGTGCTCACCGGCGAAGGGGCCGACGAAGTCTTCGGCGGCTACGACATCTTCAAGGAGGCGCTGGTGCGCCGCTTCTGGGCGCGCCAGCCGCAGTCGAAATGGCGCCCGCTGCTCCTGCGGCGGCTCTATCCGTACCTCGGCGGCCTGCAGTCGCAGCCGGCGGCCTATCTCGAGGCTTTCTTCCGCACCGGCTTGGACGCGGCCGACGATCCGCTCTTTTCGCACCTGCCGCGATTCGCGCTCACCCGGCGCATCAGCCAGTTCTATTCGCCGGAGCTGCGCAACACTATCAACGGCTACCAGCCGCTGGAAGAGCTGCGCTCGCAGCTGCCGGACGAATTCGCCACCTGGCATCCGCTGTCGCGCGCGCAATACCTCGAGACGCGCTGCCTGCTGCCGGGCTACATCCTCTCCTCGCAGGGCGATCGCGTAGCAATGGCGCATGCGGTCGAGGGGCGCTTCCCGTTCCTCGACCACCGGGTGGTCGAGCTGGGCGCGGCGCTGCCGCCGGCGATGAAGGTGCGCGGGCTGCAGGAAAAATACGTACTGCGCCAGGCGCTCGGCCGGGCGCTGCCGCGAGAGATCGTCGAGCGGCCCAAGCAGCCCTACCGTGCCCCCGACAGCGAGAGCTTCCTGCACGAGGGCGCCCCGGACTATGTCGGCGCGCTGCTCGAGCCCCGGGCAATCGCCCGCACGGGGTATTTCGACGCGCGCTCGGTGGCGCGCCTCGTCACGAAGTGCCGCGCGACCGGCGGCGCCGTGTCTGCCGGCGACAACATGGCCTTCATGGCGATCCTTTCGACCCAGCTGCTGCACTCCTGCTACATCGAGCCGCTGATCTAAAGGGCGCTGGCCGATTCGAATCCCGTGTCATGCAGGTCCGCTATCGTGTGGCTCGTCCGGAAACCTCGCGAGTCCATGAAACACGATATCAGCCTGGCCGTGCGCCGCTTCATCGGCGAAAACTTCCTCTTTCGCGACGATGGCGATGCCATCACGCATGACGCCTCCCTGCTCGATGCCGGGATCATCGATTCGACCGGCGTGCTCGAGCTGGTGAGCTTCCTCGAGACCACCTTCGGCATCGAAGTGCAGGACGACGAGATGCTGCCCGAGAACCTCGACTCGATCCGCGCCATCACCAGCTATGTGAGCCGCAAGCTCGAGTCGGCTAAAGTGCAACTCGTCGCCTGAGTGTGCGCGTCGAATCGTTTCTCCTGGAGAGCGCCCGGCGCTTTCCGGACAAGACGGCGCTAGTCGCGGGTCCCGAGCGGCTGAGCTACGCCGAGCTGGCGCGCCGCGCCGGCGCTTTCGCCGGCACGCTGCACAAGCTCGGCATCGCGCGCGGCGAGCGCGTCGTCATCTTCCTGCAGAACTCGCCCGAGGTGGTCGTCTCGGTGTTCGGCACGCTACTGGCGGGCGGCGTCTTCAGCGTCGTCAACCCCGGCACGAAGGCGGACAAGCTCGCCTACATCCTGAACCACTGCTCGGCGAAGGTCCTGGTCACCGAGCCGCGCCTCGCCGAGACCGCAGCCGCGGCGCGAAGCCAGGCGGCCGCGCTGACGGCCGTGCTCGTCACGCCGCTCGAGGAGTCGCAGCCCGCACCGAAGGCTGAGCGCGGCATCGACCTGGATCTGGCAATGATCATCTACACCTCGGGATCCACCGGGTTCCCGAAGGGCGTGATGATGACGCACGCCAACATCGTCGCCGCTGCCACGTCGATCACCACGTATCTCGAGAGCTCACCCGACGACATCGTGCTCTCGGTGCTGCCGCTCGCCTTCGACTACGGGCTCTACCAGGCGCTGATGTGCGCAAAGGTCGGCGCCACGCTGGTGCTCGAGAAGTCCTTCACCTACCCCGCCGTGGTCCTGGAGAAGCTGAAGAGCGAGCGCGCCACCGGTTTTCCGCTCGTGCCGACGCTCGCAGCCATGCTGCTGCAGATGAAGCATCTCGAGCCGGGCATGTTCCCGGATCTTCGCTACATCACGAACACGGCTGCGGCGCTGCCTGCGGCGCATATCCAGCGCCTGCGCCAGCTCTTTCCGGGCGCACGCCTGTACTCGATGTACGGCGTAACGGAATGCAAGCGCTGCACCTGGCTGCCGCCGGAGCAGCTCGACCTACGGCCGGAATCGGTCGGCATCGCCATTCCCGGCACCGAAGCGTACGTAACCCGAGAAAACGGCGAGCGTGCCGCGCCCGGCGAGGTCGGCGAGCTGGTAATCCGCGGCGCGCATGTGATGAAGGGCTACTGGGGCGATGAGGCCGCCACGGCGCGCGCGCTGCGCCCGGGGCCTTATGCCTGGGAGCAAGTGCTGCACACCGGAGACCTCTTCCGCGCCGACGAGGATGGCTACCTGTACTTCGTCAGCCGCAAGGACGACATCATCAAGACGCGCGGCGAGAAGGTAAGCCCGAAGGAAGTCGAGAACGTGATCTACGAACTCGCCGGCGTGCGCGAGGTCGCAGTGATCGGCGTGCCCGACCCCATCCTCGGCAACGCGATCAAGGCGATCGTCGCTGCCGACGAGCGCGTCGGCGAGCGAGACATCGTCCGACACTGCAGCGCGCGGCTGGAGGAGTTCATGGTGCCGAAGTACGTCGAGTTCCGCGATCAGCTGCCCAAGAGCGAGAACGGCAAGATCGCCAGAAAGGAGCTGATCGCGGCATGAACGCGCGTCTGCAAGCCTTCGCCCTCACGCTCGACGCCGCTGCCGAGGTCGAGCGCATCGCGGCAGCGCTGCGCGCCCAGGTGCTCAAGCGCCTGCGGCGCAAAGGCCTGGTGCTCGGCCTCTCGGGCGGCGTGGACTCGAGCGTGGTCGCGGCGCTCGCCGCGCGTGGCTTCGGAGCCGAGAACGTGC
>JAEKLK010000029.1 GCA_019509895.1 Betaproteobacteria bacterium
GGGCCGAGCACCAGCACCGAGGCGCGCATGGTCTTGACGAGGTCGTAGCCCGCGGTCGGATCGCTGATCTGACGGCCGTGCAACACCATGCGGCCGCCAGCGGGGGGTGCCGCCTCAAGGCCCATCTGGCGTAGCAGCTTCGCCATGGTGCGCACGTCCATGAGCTGCGGGACGTTGGCAAGGCGAAGCGGCTCGTCGGTGAGGAGCGCGGCACACATGATGGGCAGCGCTGCGTTCTTGGCGCCGGAGATGCGCACCTCGCCCTCGAGCGGCCGGCCGCCGCGAATGCGCAGCTTATCCACCGGCCCGCCACTCCTCGGGTGTGAGCGTGCGCATCGAGAGGGCGTGAATCTCCTCGCGCATGCGTTCCCCGAGCGCCGCGTAAACCAGCTGGTGTCGCTGCACGCGGTTGCGGCCGCCGAACTCGGCGGAAACGATCAGCGCCTGGAAGTGCTGTCCGTCGCCGATCACCTCGACATGCTCGCAGGCAAGGCCCGCTTCGATCCCGTGCTTGACGCTGTCCGGCGTGACCATCAATACCTCAGCTTGTAGCCCGACTTCAGAAGCCAGAGTGTCGCCGAGCATACGGCCAAGAGGGAGGCGAAAACTATCGCGAGGCTGGCCGCCGGCGCAAAGTCGGAGGCGCCAAAGAAGCCGTAGCGGAAGCCGTCGACCATATAGAAGAACGGGTTGGCGTGCGACAGGCGCTGCCAGAAGGGCGGCAGCGTGTGGATCGAATAGAAGACGCCCGAGAGAAACGTCAGCGGAACGACCACGAAATTCTGGAATGCCGCCACCTGGTCGATCTTGTCGGAGACGACGGCGGCGACCAGGCCAAGCGTGCCGAGGAGCGCCGCGCCCAGCAAGGCGAAGGCGAGCGCCCACAGGGGCGCGTGCAGCGGCAGGTCGACGAAGAAGAGCGTCACGGCGAGCACGCACAGCCCCACCACCAGCCCCCGCACGATCGATGCCACGACATAGGCGGCGAAGAACTCGACGTACGAAACCGGCGCGAGGAGCACGAAGACGATGTTGCCGGTGATCTTCGACTGGATCAGGCTCGATGAGCTGTTGGCGAAGGCGTTCTGCAGCACGGCCATCATGACGAGGCCCGGCACCAGGAAGACCGTGTAGCGAACCCCGCGATAGACCTCGAGCCGCCCTTCGAGCGCATGGCCGAAGATCACCAGGTAAAGGAGCGTGGTGAGCACCGGCGCGCCCACGGTCTGGATGCTCACCTTGAAGAAGCGCAGGAGCTCCTTGTAACAGAGCGTCGAGAACCGCCTCACGATCCCCGGCCGGTGAGGCGCAGAAACACTTCCTCGAGGTCCGGAGGATGGACCTCCATCTCACGGATGCCGACACCCGCCTCGCGCAGGCGCACGAGCGCGTCCTCGAGCTCCCGGTAGGTAGCGAGGCGCACGCGGAAATGCGCGCCGTCCGCCTCCACGACCCGGCCGGGGATGCCGACGGGCAAAGCGGCGCGATCGAGATGCAGGCGAAGGTCGAGCCCGGAAAAGCTGCCGAGCAGGCTGCGCGTCGCATCGAGCGCGGCGATGCGGCCGTCCTTCAAGAGCGCAATGCGCTGGCAATGCGCTTCGGCCTCTTCGAGGTAGTGCGTGGTCAGTACGATGCTGTGCCCGTCGCGATTGAGGCGGCGCACGAACTGCCACAGGCCCTGGCGGAGCTCAACGTCGACGCCGGCGGTCGGCTCGTCGAGGACGATGACCGGCGGCTTGTGCACGAGCGCCTGCGCCACCAGCACCCGGCGCTTCATGCCGCCGGAGAGCGAGCGCATGTTGGCGTCGGCCTTGGCGGTAAGGTCGAGGTGGTGCATCACCTCGTCGATCCAGCCGTCGTTGCGCGCGAGACCGTAGTAGCCCGATTGCAGGCGCAGGGTTTCTCGCACGGTAAAAAACGGGTCGAACACCAGCTCCTGCGGCACGACCCCGAGCATGCGGCGCGCGCGCCGATAGTCGCGCCCGACGTCAGCGCCCATCACCGCAGCGCGGCCGGCGTCGGGACGTACCAGGCCGGCGATGACGTTGATCAGCGTGGTCTTGCCGGCGCCGTTCGGGCCGAGCAGGCCGAAGAACTCGCCTTCGGCCACGGTCAGGCTGACGCCGCCTAGCGCACGCAGCGCGCCATAGCGCTTGGCGACCTCGCTGACTTCTATCGCGTTCAGGATGCCGGCAGCAGCGAATCCACGCCGTACAGGCGAGCGATGGTGCGCAGCGACTCGGGCAGGTTGCTGAAACCGAGCGGCCGCTCGCGCAAGCGCGCGTCGCGCAGCCACGCGAGGAGAAGCGCGAGCAGCGCCGAATCCATCTCGCTTACTTCGCCGAGGTCCACCGTCTGCACGCCGTCGGCGAGATGGCGGCGTCCTTCCTCGAGCAGCGAGCCGGCATTGGCCAGCGTCACCGGCCCGGAAACGATCATGCGCGGACCTTCGCGGCGGATCATCTCTTCGCCGCGCCGGGCTCGAACCTGCGGTTCTTGGCGGCCAGGTTCTTGATCAGGCCGTCGATGCCCGATTCGCGCACGACGTTATTGAACTCGGTGCGGTAATTGGCGACCAGGCTGACGCCGCCCACCATGACGTCGTACACCTTCCAGCCGGAAGCGGTCTTTTCCATGCTGTAGTCGATCGGCACGGGCTGCGCGCCGGCCTGCAGCACGCGCACCTGCACCGTGACGTCGGTGTCGGTCGGTTTGGCGCGCAGCGGCCGAAAATCCAGCTTTTGCTCGCTATAGGCGGCGAGCGCGCTCGCGTAGGTGCGCACCAGGAGCGTCCGGAATTCCTCCGTCAGGCGCTTCTTCTGCTCAGGCGTCGCCTTGTTCCAGCTGTGCCCGAGCGCCAGCGCGGTCATGGCGGTGAAATTGAAGTGCGGCAGCACCTTGGCGTCGATCAGCTCGATCAGCTTGGCGCGGTCGCCCTGCTGGATTTCCCTGTCCTTGGTGATGAGCTCGACCACTTCCACCGTCACGTTCTTCACCAGCTGGTCCGGCGGCAGCTCCTGCGCCCGGGCGAGCGGCGCAAAGGCAAACAGCGCCGATGCCCCGAGCAGCGCTGCGCTAGCGAGGTTTCTGATCCGGGTCATCGTGCATCTCCTTTTCTTCTGTGGCCGGCTTCTGCGGCTTGTCGCCCGCCTCATCGTCCGGCTCTTTCTCCCTCGGCGGGCGCCCATCGTAGATCAGATTGCGGCGGCGCTGCAGGTAGGCATCGCGCTGGAACACGTACCTGTCGAGCGCCGCCTCCTCCAGGATGCGGCTCGCATCAAGCAGATCGGCGCGCGTCTGGATGAGGCGCAGGCCGACAAGGCCCCAGCGCGCCTGGAAAGGCTTGGTTTCGTTCAGCGGATCGGTGTAGAAGTCGAAGCCCCAGCCGATGCCATCGCGCACGTCGCTCGAGCCGACGATCGGCAGCACCAGGTACGGCCCCGCCGCGGCGCCCCAGCGGCCAAAGGTCTGGCCGAAGTCCTCGTTGTGCTTCTCATACCCCATGTCGGTGGCGATGTCGTGGATGCCCAAGAGGCCGATAGTGGTATTAAACGCAAAGCGCGCCCAATCGCTGACACCGTCCTCGAACTTGCCCTGCAGGAAATTGTTCACGCCGATGAACACGTCGCCGATGTTGCCGAAGAAGTTGCGCACGCGTAGGCGCACCTCGGAGGGCGCCACCTTCTGATACGCGCTCGCCACCGGACGGGCGACGGCGGTGTCGAGCATGTCGTTGAAGCTGTAAATGCCGCGGTTGAGCGGCTCCCATGGATCGCGCGGATCGCGCTCCGCCGTGCTGGCGCAGCCCACGGCTGCGCCGGCGAGCGCGGCGACCAACAGGAGGCGCGTCACTTCGCGGATTCCTTCGCCTCCGGCTTGCCCTCGGCCGCCTTGTTGAACAGGAACTGGCTGATCAGGTTCTCCAGCACCACCGCCGACTGGGTGAGACGCAGGCGGTCGCCGTTTTTCAGCATCACGCCATCGCCGCCCGCCTCGAGGCCCAGATACTGCTCGCCGAGGATGCCGGAGGTAAGGATCTTCGCCGTGGTATCGCGCGGAAACTGGTAGTTGTAGTCGATGTTGATGGAGACGATGGCCTCGTAGCTCTCGTTGTCGAAGCGGATGTCGGCGACGCGCCCGACCACTACGCCGGCGCTCTTCACCGGCGCCCGGGCCTTGAGGCCGCCGATGTTGGCGAACTTGGCTTGCACCTGGTAGGTCTGCGAGTTCGAGAACGTGGCGAGGTTGCCGACTTTCAGGGCGAGGAACAAGAGTCCGGCGATGCCGGCGACAACGAACACGCCGACCCACAGGTCGATGGTGGAGCGATTCATTGGTGAGTGCCTCCGGTAAACATCAAGGCGGTGAGGACGAAGTCGAGGGCAAGGATGGCGAGCGACGACGTGACCACGGTGCGGGTGGTGGCGCGCGACACGCCCTCGGCCGTCGGCGGCGCGTCGTAGCCCTCGAACACCGCAATCCAGGTGACCGCCACGCCGAACACCACGCTCTTGATGACCCCATTCAAGATGTCATTGCGCAGGTCCACCGCCGCCTGCATCTGCGACCAGAAGGCACCCGGGTCGACGCCGATCAGCTGCACGCCAACGAGGTAGCCGCCGAAGATGCCCATGGCGGAGAAAAGCGCGGCAAGCAGCGGCATCGAGAGCACGCCGCCCCAGAAGCGCGGCGCCACCACGCGCGCGATCGGATCGACCGCCATCATCTCCATCGCCGAGAGCTGCTCGGTAGCCTTCATCAGGCCGATCTCCGCGGTGATCGCGGAACCCGCGCGGCTCGCGAAAAGCAGGCCCGCGACCACCGGGCCGAGCTCGCGCACGAGCGAGAGCGCCACCAGCACGCCGAGCGATTCCGACGCGCCGAAGCGCTGCAAAGTCTCATAGCCCTGCAACGCCAGCACCATGCCGACAAACAGACCGGAGACGAGAATAATGATCAGCGACAAAACCCCGGCGAAGTAGATCTCGGCCGTGGTCAGGCGAAAGCGGCGTAGCGCCGTACCCGAGTGCATCACCAGGTGAGCGAGGAAGCGGCTGGCGAAGCCGAGACGCAGCACATGGAAGGTCACGCCGCTACCGAGGCGCTCGAGGCGCGCGCGTACGTCAGCGACGCGCATCAGTGAGTTGCGAGCTCGAGGTCGGCGTCATAGGCCGGCGCCGGATAGTGAAAGGGCACCGGGCCTTCCGAGCTGCCGTTCACGAACTGGCGCACGAACGGCTCCGAGCTCTGGCGGATCTCATCGGGCCGTCCCTGCGCAATCACCCGCCCCGCCGCCATGAAGTAGACATAGTCGACGACGCGGAGCGCCTCCTGCACGTCGTGCGTGACGATAATCGAGGTGGCGCCGAGCGAATCGTTCAGCTCCCGGATCAGCCGCACGATGACGCCGAAGGAAATGGGATCGAGACCGGTGAACGGCTCGTCGTAAAGGATGAGTTGCGGGTCGAGGGCGATGGAGCGCGCAAGCGCCACGCGCCGCGCCATGCCGCCCGAGAGCTCGGTCGGCGCGAGATGCGCCGCGCCACGCAGGCCGACCGCGTTCAGCTTCAGCATTACAAGGTCGTTGATCAGGTCCTCAGACAGGTCGGTATGCTCGCGCAGCGGGAAGGCGACGTTCTCGTACACCGATTGGTCGGTAAAGAGCGCGCCAAACTGGAAGAGCATGCCCATCTTGCGCCGCATCGCGTACAGGCCTTCGCGGTCGAGCTCCTTGATGGTGTGGCCGAGGACCCGGGCCTCGCCCGCGCTCGGGCGCAGAGCTCCCATGATCACCCGCAGCAGCGTCGTCTTGCCGCAACCGGACTGCCCCATGATGCCGACGACCGATCCACGCTCGATCGCGAGATCGATGCTGCGAAGCACCGGTCGCTTAGCGTCGTAGCCGAAGGACAGCTTGCGGATCTCGACAATGGGGTGCGCGACGACACGCTGCGCGGCCGGGGATTGCTGCACAGCGTAATATTATCGCGCATGGGGGAGGGAGCCGCGGATCAGCACGACGCCGGCGCGCCGCCGGTGCGCATCGATTCGCTCTGCAAGCGCTACGGAACGACCATCGCGCTCGACGCGGTGACGCTGCGCATCGAACGGCGCGAGGCTTTCGGCCTGATCGGCGCGAACGGCGCCGGCAAGAGCACACTCATCCGCTGCCTGCTCGACCTAACCGCGCCCGAGCGCGGGACTATCGAGCTCTTCGGCGTGCCTTCGAGAAGAGCGGCGGCGCGCGCGCGGCTCGCTTACTTGCCCGAGCGCTTCGTGCCGCCTCACTACCTGACCGGCGCGGAGTTCCTCCGCGCGCTCGCCGAGCTGTCCGGGGAGCGCTACAACGAGCGGCGTGCGCACGCGCTCATCGACGAGCTTGGCCTCGAGCCGCCGGCGCTCGCGCGGCCGGTACGCGCCCTCTCGAAAGGCATGACGCAGAAGCTCGGCCTCGCCGCGTGCCTCAGCCTCGAGCGGGAGCTCTACCTGCTCGACGAGCCGATGAGCGGCCTTGACCCGGTGGCGCGCGTGGCGGTGAAATCGGTGCTCGGCCGCTTGAACAGGGAGGGGCGGACGCTGTTCTTTACATCGCATGTGCTCGCGGACGTCGACGAGCTTTGCTCGTCGCTCGCGGTGCTGGAGCGCGCCGCGCTGAGCTATCGCGGCACGCCGCAAGGCCTGTGCGCGCGCTATGGCGAAGCGAGCCTCGAGCGCGCGTTCATGAAGTGCATTCGCGATGAAACCGGCAGCGTCGGACTCTGAACCGCTGGCGCGCACTCGCGCCGGGCTTCTCCTGGTCGACGATGACCCGCTCATCACCGAAACGCTCAGCTTTGCGCTGGGCGCCGACTACGAGGTCCATGCCTGCGATTCGCGCGCGGCGGCGATCGAGGTGCTGCGCCGCCTTGCCACGCCGCCGCCGCTCGCGCTCGTCGACCTGGGACTGCCGCCGACGCCGCATTCGCCCGAGGAAGGCTTCCAGCTGATCGGCGAGCTCCTCGCGCACGCGCCCGCGATGAGGATCTTCGTCCTTTCGGGGCAGAACGACGCCGCCAACGCACGCCACGCACGGACGCTCGGCGCCTGGGAGTTTGTCGCCAAGCCGGCCGAGCCGGCGCTGCTCAAGCGCCTGCTCACGCGTGCGCTCGAAACGCCCACCGCCGCGGAGGGCGGTCTGGTCGGCGAAAGTCCGGCGCTTCTCAAGCTGAAGAGCCAGATCGCGCAGTTCGCACCGGCGCCTTATCCGGTGCTGATCGAAGGCGAATCGGGCAGCGGCAAGGAGTTCGCGGCGCGCAGTCTCCATCGGCTGTCGGCGCGTGCCGCGCGCCCGTACCTGACGGTCAATTGCGCCGCCATCGCGCCGGCGCTGGTGGAGCCGACGCTCTTCGGCTATGCCAAGGGCGCGTTCACCGGCGCGACCAGCAACAAGGCGGGCTGCTTCGAGGACGCGCAGGACGGCACGCTGCTTCTCGACGAAATCGGCGAGCTGACACAGCGCCGCATGGCGCGCTGCCGCGTGCTCGCGGCCACCAACCGCGATCTGCGAAGCGAGGTGAGGAAAGGCGCGTTCCGCCCGGACCTCTATCACCGGCTGTCCGTGTTCACGCTAAGCGTACCGGCGCTTCGCGACATGGAGGGCGACAAGCGGCGCCTGCTCGGGCACTTCAGCCGGCTCATGGCAGCGCAATCCGGCCGGCCGGCCTTCGAGCTCGAGCCCGGCGCAGCCGCGCGCTGGGAGCAGTACGACTTTCCGGGCAACGTACGCGAGCTGCGCAACATCGTTATTCGCCTGGCGACCAAGTTCCCCGGGCAGCGGCTCTCGAGCGCGGAGCTCGAGGCCGAATTCGATCTGACCGCGCTGCCGCGGGTGGCGACGCAGGCGGCCGCCGCCATGACCGAGCAGGCGCTGCGGCAGCTCCAGCGCGCCGGTGCTTTCAATCTGGACGAAACGCTCAAGGCCTGGGAACGCGGCTACATCGAGGCGGCGCTCAGGCTCACGCGCGGCAATGTCAGCCAGGCGGCACGGCTCCTCGGCATCAATCGCACCACGCTCTACAGCCGCATGAGCACAACGCAGGAGAAGTAGCCATGGCGCTCTACCTGGAACAGTTCGGCCTCGACGAACCGCCCTTTCGCATCACGCCGCACACCGATTTCTTCTTCGATGGCGCCGAGCGCGGCGCGACGCTCGGGGCGCTCGCCTATGCAGTCGTGCACGACGAAGGCATCGTCAAGGTGTCGGGCGAGGTGGGCAGCGGCAAGACCATGCTCTGCCGCATGCTCATGGAACGCCTGCCGCCGGAGGTCGAGACGCTCTACCTCGCCACGCCGTCGCTCGCGCGCGACGAGATCCTGCACGCCATCGCCGATGAGTTGCAGCTCAAGCTCTCAGAGCGGCGCACGGTAGCTTTGCGCGAGCTGCAGGAACACCTGATCCAGCTCTACGGCGCCGGCCGCCGCGTCGTGATCCTGATCGACGAGGCGCACGTCATGCCGGAGGACACGCTAGAGCAGGTGCGGCTCCTTTCGAATCTGGAGTCAAGCCGCCACAAGCTGCTGCAGATCGTGCTTTTTGGACAACCGGAGCTCGATGCCACGCTCGCCAAGGCCTCGCTTCGCCAGCTGCGCGATCGCATCACGCATAGCTTCCGCATGCGCCCGCTCTCGGCGGCCGAGGTGGCGACCTACCTCGCCTTTCGCATGCGGGCGGCGGGCTATCGCGGTCCGGACGTATTCGCCGCCCGCGCCACGCGCCTGCTCGCACGCACCTCCGGCGGGCTTACGCGCCGCATCAACATTCTCGCCGACAAGGCGCTGCTCGCCGCGTACAGCGAGTCGAGTCACGCCGTCACCGAGCGCCATGTGAAGGCGGCGATCGCCGATTCGGAATTCGTCGCTGCCGCGCCGGCGCGGGCGCGAGCCCGTCCCGCCCTGCTGCTGGCGGCCGGAACCCTGCTCGGCCTGCTCATCGGCGTCGCGCTCCACGACGATTGGTCGCCCGGGCAGGCGATGCGCATTGCGCCGTCTGCCGCGCAGCAACCGCCGCCGGCAGCGAGCGTTCCGGCGACCACCGAGCTGGAAGCGGAGCTCGATCTGCTCGAAGCATCGCAAGTCGTTGGGGATGCCGAAAGCGAAGCCAAGAGCACGCAACCCCTGCTCTCCGCCGGCCAGCGGCAGCGGCTGCAGGCGTACACCAGCACCGGGTATAAGCTCCTTTCGGAGCGGTTTGCCGCGACGCGTGAGCTGCTCGAGCACGCACCCGACGGACGCTACGCGCTCGAACTTTTCGTCACTGACAAGCCCGAGCCAGCCCGGATGGAACGCTTCCTCCTGCGCGCGCGCGACATGGTTCCGCTTTCCGACGTGTACCTCGTGCCCCTCAACGCCCGCCACCTGCGGGTGGTTTATGGCAGCTTCGACAGCGAGCGCGAGGCGCTCGATGCCGAGCGGCGCCTGCCTCCGAAATACCAGCAGGCGTTCCGCGCCTCGCCGCGCAGTTTCGCGACCCTACGGGGTGAAATGTAAGAAGCCGAAAATGCCACCCAGACAGGCGCTTAGCTAACTTTCCTAACGCCGTCTCCGTGTTATCCTTCACCCGGGAGGGAGCCCGGGCGTGGTGATCAATCGAAGGCAGGCCGCTGCAGTCGCGATCGCGTTGTGCATACTCGCCGGCTGCGGCCAAGCGCCGGTCAAACCATCGGCGAATCATATTTACGGGACCGACACCGGCGCGCCGAGCGCCATCCCGGCGCCTGTGCAAGTCTCCCCGGTGCTGCCGAAGCCTCGGGCGAGCGTGCGTCCGGAAACCTACAGCGTCGTCGTCAACAACGTCCGGGTGCAGGAGCTGCTGTTCGCGCTCGCGCGCGACGCCCGGCTGCAGATCGACATCGATCCCAATCTGGGCGGCTCGGTGACGTTGAACGCGATCGATCAGACGCTGCCGCAGCTACTCGGCCGCATCGCGCGCCAGGTCGACATGCGCTACGAGATCGACGGCGACACGCTCATCGTGCTGCGCGATGCGCCTTTCCTGCGCTCCTACAAGATCGATTACCTGAGCGCCACGCGCAACGTGAAAATGCAGTCGACCGCCTCCACGCAGTTCGGCAGCCCGCAGGCAGGCGGGCCGACCGCGACCGGCGCCACTTCGATGATCGACGTCGCGGCGCAGAACAACTTGTGGGAATCGGTCGTGCAGAACGTGAAGGAGATCCTGCGCGAGACCGACAAGCTGATTCCGGCATCCAGCGCCGCTGCGCTCGCTGCCTCGCCCATGCCCGTGACGCCAGCCGGCACCGTGCCCGGGGCGGCGCCGCAGCCGCCGATACCCGCCGCCGCGCCGGCGCCGCTACCCGGCGCCATCTACCAGGAGGCGGCCTCGGTGATCGCGAACCGCGAAAGCGGCGTGCTCTATGTGCGCGCCACCTCCAAGCAGCACGAGAAGGTGCAGGAATTCATCGACCAGGTCATGGCTGGTGCCAAGCGCCAGGTGCTGATCGAGGCGACGGTCGCCGAGGTCCAGCTGCGCAACCAGTACCAGCGCGGCATCGAATGGCAGCGCGTCAGCGGCAACGGCAATTTCCGCGGCGTCACTTCCTCGCAGTCGAGCTTCGCCAGCTTCGACCCGAACTTCGCCACTGGGCCGTTCACGCTCGGCTTCATCTCCGTGGGCAGCGGCATCTCGGTGACCCTGAAGATGCTCGAGCAGTTCGGCGACGTGCGCGTGCTTTCCAGCCCGAAGCTCTCGGTGCTCAACAACCAGACGGCGATCCTGCGTGTCACGCGCGACATCATCTACTTCACCATCACCCCGGCGAGCACTTCGGCCGCGATCACTGGCGGCGGCACGGCGGTGGTCAACCCGTCGTTCACGACGACGCCGACGATCGCCGCCGAGGGCTTCATGATGGCGGTGCTGCCGCAGATCAATGCGGCGGACTCAGTGGTGCTCAACGTGCGGCCGACAATCCGCCGGCAGGTGGCGGAGGCGCTCGATCCGAATCCGGCGCTGCGCGAGGCGGGCACCGAGAACCGCATCCCTGTATTCGAGACGCGCGAGTTCGACTCGATCCTGCGGCTGCAAAGCGGCCAGACCGGCGTCCTCGCCGGGCTGATGCAGGACATCATGGACAACACCGACAGCTTCATACCGGGTATCCGCAACATCCCGATCCTCGGGGACCTGCTGTCCAACCGCAATGACCTCAGCCGCAAGACCGAGCTGGTGATCTTCCTGCGGGCGACGGTGATTCGCGACCCGAGTGTTGAGGGCGACTTCGCCAGCCTGCGCAACCAGTTGCCGCGCGAGGATTTCCTTTCCAAGCCGAACCCGAGCAGGCTCCAGGCGCCGCTGCCGCCGAGCTCGCCGGCGCGCATAGGCGGCTCGCCATGAGCCTGCTGCTCGAGGCGCTGAAGAAAGCCGAACGGGCCAAGGAAGACGCGCAGCGCCGTGCACGCGGCGAAGCGAGCCCGGCGCAGAGCAGCGCGGTCGCGGAGCGCACGGTCGTCACCCGTGACAAGCTGCCCGACATCTCACCGTCGCTCGAGATCCTATCGGAGGATCTGGCGGCGCCGGCGCCAGACGAGCGCGCGCGCCTCGAGCTTGCCGCCGAGCCGGCACCCGCGAAGGACGGGGCGCGCCCGGGCGCGACGAGCGCCAACTCAGCCGACGGCGAGGCGGCGGGCCGCGCCAGCGCCAGGAAGGTGTTCGAAGCGAAATTCCGCGAATCGGATCCGCGCATGCCGTTCTACCTCACGGTCGGCGCGCTCGGCGTTTTTGCGCTCGGCACGGTGGTGTATTTCTGGCTGCAGCTACGGCCGGCGCCTTCGCTGATCAGCCTGAATCCGCAGCCGCAGCCACAAGCGAGTGTCGCGGCCGCGCCGGTTGTCCCCACCCCGGCGGGCGCACCTTCGTTGGCGGCACCGGCCGGAGCGATCCCCGGCCTGCCGCCGATTGCGGCGCCTGCGCGCGCCGGCGTCGAGCCGCCGGAGATGCCACGGCTTCGCGACGCGCGGCGCGAGCAGCCGCGGCTTGCGCCTTTGCCGAGCCTGCCGGTAGCGAGCGTCACTCGCCCACCGGCGCAGGTCCATCCGAAGGTCCAGGCGGGCTACGCCGCGTATGTCGCGGGCGAGCTCGCGAGCGCACGCGGCGAGTACGAGCAGGCGCTGCGCGACGAGCCGAACAATCGCGACGCGCTGCTCGGCCTCGCCGCGGTCGAGATCCGCGCCGGCCGCTACGAGAGCGCGGAAGCGCTGTATCTGCGCGTGCTGCAACTCGAGCCGCGCGACGCGCAAGCGCAGGCGGCGCTCATTGCCCTGCGCTCCGGCCGCAGCGACCCGCTGGTGACCGAGAGCCGCGTCAAGTCGCTGCTGGCGGCCGATCCGGGGGCCCACGCGCTCAATTTCACGCTCGGAAACCAGCTTGCCAACCAGAACCGCTGGGCCGAGGCGCAGCAGGAATACTTCATGGCCTATGCCGCCGAGCCGGAAAACCCGGACTTCGCCTACAACCTGGCGGTCAGCCTTGACCATCTGCGCCAGCGGCGCCCGGCGCTCGA
>JAEKLK010000030.1 GCA_019509895.1 Betaproteobacteria bacterium
CTTGTCCTTGTTCTTCTTGATGTAGTCCAGGAACTCGCGGAAGTTGCTCGCCGGGAAGTTGGCGCGCGCAATGATCGTCATCGGCACGTCGTTGATGAGGCCGATGTACTCGAAGTCGGCATCTGGCACGGTCTCTACGCGCCCAAGGGCACGCCAAAGCCGGTGGTCGACAAGCTTTCATCGGCACTGCAGGACACGCTCAAGTCCGACGAGGTGAAGAGACGCTTCGCCGACCTCGGCGCGACGACCTATTCGCCGGATAAGGCGACGCCGGCGGCGCTACAGCAGCACCTGAAGTCGGAAATGGACAAGTGGGGGCCGCTCATCAAGAAAGCAGGCGTGTACGCCGACTGACGGTCCGCCCAAATGAAAAAAGGCCGCGTCACCGCGGCCTTTTTTCTTTTTGGTGCCGTCTCAGGCGACGCCGTGTTGCTTGAACCAGGCAAGCATGCGCTTCCAGCCGTCGTCGGCCGCTTCCTTGCGATAGCTCGGGCGGTAGTCGGCATTGAAGCCGTGGGGCATGCCGGGATAGACGTGGATCATAGAGGCCTTCGCGTTCTTGTTGCCTGACGCCTTCAGCGCGGCGAGCAGCTTGTCGATCTGCTCCTGCGGGATGCCCTGGTCTGCGCCACCGTAGAGGCCGAGCACCGGACCATGCAGCTTGTCGACCGCGTCGAGCGGCGTGGTCTTGATCGCCGGCTCGGCCGGGCCGAGGCCGCCGTACCACGCCACCCCCGCGTGGACCTTGCGCTCATGGCCGTCGTACATCCATACCGTGCGGCCGCCGCGGCAGAAGCCGGTGATGCCCATCTTGTCGGTGTTCGCGCGCGCCTGCTTACCCGCCCAGCCGACGACCGCATCGAGGTCCTTGAATGCCTGCTCGTCGGAGAGCTGGTTGGCGCCGGCCAGCACCTGCTTCAGGTCCTCGAGCTTCCACAGCTCGCCCTGCCGGAAGTAGGGCTCGTTGGCGACGGCGAAGTAACCCTCCTTGGCGACGCGGCGCACGACATCCTTGATGTGCTCGTGCAGTCCGAAGACCTCCGCCACGACGAGAACCACGGCGCGCTTGCCGCCGTCTTTAGGCACGGCGTAGTACGCGGGGATGTCGCCGATCTTGGTGTCGCCACCTTCCAGGCCGTCCATCGGCGTCTTGATCGCCTGCGCGAGGACGGGCTCCGCGGTCACGGCGAAGCCCGCGGCGATACAGGCGGCGACGAAGCCGCGACGGTCCACCTGCACATCGGGCAACAGACTGTTCAAGTCCGGATTCTCTAGGTCTCGCTTCATGGGTACCTCTTGAGGTGGGGAAAGGTAGTACGGTGTGCCGGGCGCGATTATTCCACCACGCTCGGCCGGCGCCGCCAGAAGCCGGTGGCGCGCTCGAACGCGTGCGCCAGCTGCAGCACGCCGAAGTCGTCGCGATAGCGGCCGACGATCTGCAGCCCGACCGGCAGACCTTCTGGCGTGAAGCCGGCGGGCACCGAGATCGCCGGATGACTGGCGACGCTGATGTAGTAGCAGCTCTTCATCCAGTCGATGTAGTTATCCATCTTCACGCCCGCGATCTCCGTTGGATATTCGACCTCGACCGGGAAGGGCAGCACCTGGTTCACCGGGCACAGCAGAAAGTCATAGCGCTCGAGAAAGGCCCGCAGACGGTGGAACACTTCGGTGCGCAGCGCCTGCGCGCGGGTAATTTGCTCCGGCGTGAGGCGCAGGCCCTGCTCCACGTTCCAGATCACGGTCGGTTTGAGCTTGTCGCGATGCTCGCGCAGCAGCGGTCCGACGCGCTGCAGGAAGCCGAGCGAGCGCAGCGTGTGGAACGCTTCCGTTGCCGCCGAGAGATCGGGCGCCGCTTCCTCAATGGTGCAGCCGAGATCGCGAAACACTTTGCGCTGCGCTTCGAGCACTGTGGTGACGCCCGGCTCGACCGGCAGGCCGCCGAGATCGCCGCTCCATGCGATGCGCGCCTTGCGAAAGTCGCGCTCGAGGCGCCGGCCGAAGATCGTGCCGGGCTCGCTGATCGAGGCGGGCGCGCGCGCGTCCGGGCCGGCCATCGCCGAGAGGAGGAACGCCGTATCTTCGACCGTGCGCGCGATCGGCCCGAGCGTCGAGAGCGTGTCCCAGCCATTCAGCGCCGGCCACGACGGCACGCGGCCGGGTGTCGGCCGGAACCCGACCACGTTGCAGAAGTTGCCGGGATTGCGCAGGCTCGCGGCGAGGTCGCTGCCGTCGGCGAACGGCAGCATGCCGCAGGCGACCGCGACAGCCGCGCCGCCGGAAGACCCGCCGCAGGTCTTCGACAGGTCGTAGGGATTGCGGGTCGCGCCGAAGACGGCGTTGAACGTCTGGCTGCCGGCGCCGAATTCTGGCGTGTTGGTCTTGCCGAGGATGATGGCACCGGCGGCGGACAGGCGATCGACCAGCAGGTGGTTTTCCGCCGGCACGTGCTCGGCGTAGATCGGCGAGCCGAAGGTGGTGCGGAAGCCCTTGGTGGCAAGCAAATCCTTGTAGGCGATCGGCAGCCCGGCGAGCGGTGCATCCCAGGACTTCCTGCGATCCAGCGCGCGCGCTGCCTTCAGCGCCTGTTCGGGCACGAAGGTGACGATGGCGTTGACGCGCGGGTTCACGCGCTCGATTTGTGCGACGAACGCTTGCATCAGCTCCGTGGCCGAAAGCTTGCGCGCACGCAGCAGGCGCGCGAGCGAACGCGCGCCGGTGAAGCACAACTCCGCCACCCTAGCAGCCCGTGGCGCAGCGCCCGCTGCCATCGAACTCCATCGTGCGGCCGGAGAGCGGTACGACCACCGGCATTTTCGCCGCGCGCTGGAATGCGGCGGTCTTGGTATTGGGCAATACCTTGCCGCCCTGCGTGCCGGCTTCGTTGGCGTGCGAGGCGATGACGGAATGCGGACGCACGAGCTCGTTCATGACGTAGGCGGCTTCATCGGGTCCGGTCATGTTCGGCGCGCCGCCGATGTTCATGACGGCGAGATTGGCCTTGTAGTAGCCGCGCACCGTTTCCATGTCGGACGTGATGCCGCTGTCGCCGGAGAGGTAGACCACCAGGCCGTTGGTGAAGCGGATGACGAAGCCGCCCGGCGGTCCGACGTAGGCGGTGAGGCCGTTGGCCGCGAGCAGGTCCGCCTGGCCCTTGTCGAGGAACGCGGCCGGCAGGCCGTTGGTGTGCGCGGCTGGCACGCCGATCACCTGCACGCCGCCGAAGCTGGTGGAGGCGGCGAAGCGCGCCAGGCGCACCAGCTTCGCCGGGTCGCCGCCGAGCGATTTCACCTTCGCCTGGAAGAAGAAGTGCATCTCGCCTCCCACGACCAGCGGCGCCTGCTTGCCGAGCACCACGTTCACCGTATTGGAGTTCGGCGTGTCGCGTACCGAGATGTCGGGCGCGGCGCAGGTGCCGGCATTCGCCGACGCCTGGTGCGAATCGCCGATGTGGTCGCCATGCACATGCGAGAGCAGCACGCCGTCGATTTTTCCGAGCCGCGCGTCGTTCGCGCCGCGCACGGTGCGGCCGACGTCGTAGAGGATGCGCGTGCCGTCCGGGTCCTCGAAGATGAGCGCGCGGTCGAAGGCACAGAACTCGCCGTCGTGGCTGCCCACGGGTGTGATCTTCACCGTGCGGGCGGCGGCGCCGCCGCCGGGTGCGGGCTCGCGGGTGGCGCAGCCCGCGAGGGCGATCACGGCGAGCATGAGCAAGAAGCGCATCACGTCCTCCTCGGGTTTTGTGCGAGCGGGTATTACGTCGCGCCGGCCAGCGCGCTGCCTTGACGGCGGTCAAGTCCTACATGAGGACGATGTCGAACTGCTCCTGCGTATAGCTCACCTCGACCTGCATCGAGATACGCCTGCCGATGAAGCTCGAGAGCATCTCGATCGACGGCGCTTCCTCCTCGAGGAAGCGGTCGATGACGCTCTGCGAGGCGAGGATGCGGAACTCGCGCGCCTCCCCGAAGGCGCGTGCCTCGCGCAGGATCTCGCGCAGGATGTCGTAGCACACGGTGTCGGCCGTCTTCACCTCGCCGCGGCCGCCGCAGGTCGGACACGGCTCGCAAAGCACATGGGCCAGCGATTCACGGGTGCGCTTGCGCGTCATCTCCACCAGCCCGAGTCCGGTGAAGCCGTTCACCGTCACGCGCGTGCGGTCGCGCGCCAGCGCGCGCTTGAATTCCTCGAGCACCGCGGCGCGATGCTCCTCGCTCTGCATGTCGATGAAGTCAAGCACGATGATGCCGCCGAGGTTGCGCAGCCGCAGCTGCCGGGCCATGGCCTGCGCCGCTTCCAGGTTCGTCTTGAAGATCGTGTCGTCGAAATTGCGGCTACCGACATAGCCGCCGGTGTTGACATCGATCGTCGTCATCGCCTCGGTCTGGTCGATGATGAGATAGCCGCCCGATTTGAGATCGACCCGCCGCGACAGCGCTTTCTCGACCTCGTCCTCGACGTTGTGCAGCTCGAAGAGCGCGCGCTCGCCGCCATAGTGCTCGATGCGGCTCGCGACCTGCGGCATGTAGCGCTGCGCGAAGGCGACCAGCTTCTGGTGGTTCTCGCGCGAGTCGACCAGCACGCGCCGCGTCTCGGCGCCCACCATGTCGCGCAGCACACGCTGCGCGAGCGACAGGTCCTGGTAGAGAAGCTCGGGCGCCTTGGCCCCACGCGAGCGCTCCCGGATCGTCGCCCAGAGCTGGCGCAGGTAGGCGAGGTCGGCGGCGAGCTCCTCCTCGCTCGCCGCCTCGGCCAGCGTGCGCACGATGAAACCGCCTTTTTCATCCGGCGGCAGGAGCAGCTTCAGCCGGTCGCGCAGCTGCGCGCGGCCACCTTCGTCCTCGATCTTCTGCGAGATGCCGATGTGCGGGTCGGCCTCGGACAACAAAGCGGGCAGGTAGACGAGCAGCCGCCCGGCGAGCGAGATCTGGGTCGAAAGGCGCGCGCCCTTCGAGCCGATCGGGTCCTTCACCACCTGCACCAGCATCGGCGAGCCCTCGGCCAGGATCTTTTCGATCGGCCGACCGGGCTCCTTGTTCTCCCAGATGTCGGCAACGTGGAGGAACGCCGCCCGCTCGAGACCAATCTCGATGAACGCCGACTGCATGCCGGGCAGAACGCGCGCCACTCGTCCCATGTAGATATTGCCGACCAGGCCGCGGCCGCGCGCCCGCTCGATCAGCAGCTCCTGCACGACGCCCGCGGCGACGACGGCGACGCGCGTCTCCCGCGGGGTCACGTTGATCAGGATTTCGTCGCTCACGCGAGCGTAAAGCTACCGCCGCTGAGCCAGCCGATCCAGCAGTTCCCCCGTTTCGTAGAGCGGCAGGCCCATGACGCCGGAATAGCTGCCGCGCAGCTCGACGATGAACCGCGCCGCGCGCCCCTGGATGGCATAGGCGCCGGCCTTGTCGTCGCTTTCGCCGCTCGCCGCGTACTGGAGAATTTCCTGCGCGCCCAGCACCTTGAAGCGCACCTCGGAGCGCGAGAGCGCGCTCTCCAGCCAGTCGTCATGCTTGAGCGCCACGGCAGTGAGCACCTCGTGCGTCCGGCCCGAGAAGTGCGCGAGCATCTCCGCCCCCTCTTCCCGGCTCGCGGGCTTGCCGAAGATCTGCCCCTCGAGCGCCACGGTGGTATCAGCGGCGAGGACCGGCGCGGGCGGCAGGTTCCGCTGCAGCATGCGTCGCCATCCGGCCTCGGCCTTGGCGCGTGCCAGGCGCTCGACGTATTTGTCGGGCGCCTCGTTTTCCAATGGCCGCTCGTCGACGTCCGGCTGTTCACCGGCGCGCGAGCGGAAGAGCAGCAGATGGAAGCGCACGCCGATCTGCGCGAGCAGCTCGCGCCGGCGGGGGCTGCGGGAGGCGAGGTAAACGCCGCGTTCTAACGGGCCGGCCACGGCCTGATTCTATGCACGATGGTAGGGGTGACCGGTGAGGAATGTCGCAGCGCGATACAGCTGTTCGAGGAGCAGCACCTGCGCGAGCGCGTGTGGCAGCGTCATTGCCGAGAGCCGCAGCGTTATCGCGGCGTCGCGCTTGGTGCCCTCGGACAATCCGTCGGCGCCGCCGATAACGAAAGCATTCGAGACGTCCAGGAGTTTCGCAAACTGCGCAGTGGTGAACTCGCGCCCCCGCTCGTCGAGCGCGATCAGGCGCACGTTTTTCGGCAGCGTGGCGGCGAGGCGGCGCTCATCCTTCAGCGCCACGCGCTCGACTTCATAGCCCTTCGGCATGCGCCGCGCGTACTCGGCGCACGCCTGCTCGGCCCAGGCCGGCAGCCTAGCGGCTACGGCGAGGACCTGCAGCCTTGCCACGCGCGCTTTTCTTCGCTGCCTTCTTTGCGCCGGTTGCGCGCGCGGCGGTCTTCTTCATTCGCACGGGCTTGCCGCCCCATACTTCTTCCAGGTTATAGAAGTCGCGCACCGTCGGATGCATGATGTGCACGACCACGTCGCCGAGGTCCACCAGCACCCATTCGCCGTTGCCTTCGCCCTCGACGCCGTACACCCGCGCGCCGTTCTGCCGCACCTTCTCCTGCACATTGTCGGCAAGCGCCTTTACCTGGCGCGTGGATTCGCCGCTCGCGATCACTACCCGCTCGAACATGGAAGGCATGCGCGCGGTGTCGTAGACGAGGATATCGCGCCCCTTGATGTCTTCGAGCGCATCGACCACCACGCGCTGCTTCTTGCGGATGTCCATCTATGGGTAGAGCCGTTTCTCGGCAATATAGTTCGCCACCGCCGGCGGCAGGGCATCCGTCAGCGCCTCGCCGCGCGCGGCGCGCGCGCGTATGTCGCTCGCCGAAAGCGGCATCGCGGCCATCGGCACCACGATCGCCTCGCCCGCCGGCAGCTCGTAGCCCGGGCGGGTGAAAACGGCGATGCGCGCAAGCCGGGCCACATCGGCCGGTCGCCGCCAGCCGCGAAAGCTCGCGTACTGGTCGGCGCCGAGCAGCAGATAGAACTCATCGCGCGGCCGCTCGGCGCGCAGCGCGGTGAGCGTGTCGACGGTGTAAGGCGAGGCGCTCGCATCGAGCTCGCGCCGGTCGATCTCGTAGGCAGGCTCGCCTTTCAGCGCGAGCTCGAGCATCGCCAGACGATCCTCCGCGCTCGCGACGGGCGGCTTGCGATAGCCCGGCTTGCCGGTCGGAATCCAGAGAACGCGCTCGAGATTGAGGCGCTGGCGCGCCGTGCTGGCGATCGCGAGATGCGCGTTGTGCACCGGGTCGAATGTGCCGCCCAGGATCCCCAACTTAATGGAAACACCCGAACTTCAGCTGCGCACCTCGCCGTGGCCGAGCACCACGAACTTCTGCGTGGTGAGGCCCTCGAGCCCCACCGGCCCGCGCGCATGCAGCTTGTCGGTGGAGATGCCGATCTCGGCGCCCAGGCCGTATTCATAACCGTCGGAGAAGCGCGTCGAGGCGTTCCACATCACCGAGCTCGAGTCGACTTCGCGC
>JAEKLK010000031.1 GCA_019509895.1 Betaproteobacteria bacterium
TGCGACGGCGTAAAGAAGAACACCAGGTTGCGGTTGAACGCCGTCAGCACGAGCGCCGTGGCGATGCCGAGCGCCACCAAGCCGAGCGCGATCCAGGCGAAGCGCTTATGCCTTGGCTTCACGTTTCCTCTTCAGCAAGAGCACCACCTCGATCCCGAGAAGCGCGAAAGTGACCCCGTATGAGCCCCAGATATAGAACGCGTAGCCGCCCATGGCAAAGAATTCACTCATCGTTCTTGCCCCCCTGATAAGGGGGGTGGCGCGCAGCGCCGGGGGGTTTTGGGATTGAGAAAAAACCCCCCACTCGCTGCGCTCCCGACCGCCTTATCAGGGGGTCAGCACAAAAATTCATCCTGCTTCCTCTGCGATCTCGCAGCGCACGCGCACCATCGCCACGGCAATGCTGTACATCCAGAAGGCGAGCGCCATGAGCAGCATGCCGGTGAGCATGGTGGCCGCCATCGACGGCGCCTGGGTGAAGCTGACCGACGCTCCCTGGTGCAGCGTATTCCACCATTGCACCGAGTAGTAGATGATCGGAATGTTGACGACGCCGACGATCGCGAGCAACGCCCCAGCACGGTCGGCGCGCCGGCGCTCGTCGATCGAAGCGGTGAGTGCCATGAAGCCGAAATAGAGGAAAAGCAGGATCAGCTCGGAGGTGAGGCGCGCGTCCCATACCCACCAGGTACCCCAGGTGGGACGCCCCCACAGCGACCCGGTCCAGAGCGCAATGAAGGTGAAGAGTGCCCCGGTCGGCGCCAGCGCCCGGGCCATCATCGCCGAGAGCCGGGTATTCATGGCGAGGCCGATGGCCGACCAGATGGCCATGACGACATAGATGAACATGGACATCCATGCCGCCGGCACATGGATGAAGATGACGCGGTAGACCTCGCCCTGCTGGGCGTCGGTCGGTGCCACGAAGAAGCCGATGTAAAGGCCCGCCACCGCGAAAAGGGCCGCCAGCACGGCGGCCAGGCGCGAGATGCTGCCGGCGAGCGGAAAGAAGGTCTGCGGCGAGGCGTACCAGAACCAGCGGATTTCCTGCGCAGTCATGCCCGGGTATATAGCACGGGAAAAAGCGCTGCCGCGCCAAAGGTCTTTGCGCCAGATCAAATGTCATTTCCGGACGCTCCGGCCAGCCGCCAGGCTCATGCCGCAGGGCGGCGGGTGATGGACATGGGGCGGCGAATGCGCTTAACTGGCATCCGGGGACCCAGTGGATAAGAAACGCATCCGTATCGCCATTGCCGCCGGCCTTGCCGCCGCGGCCGCCGGAGGGCTTGCGCTCTGGCGCCCGCACCCGGGCGAGTCGGGCGTCGAGCCGCGCACGGCCGCCGGCGCCCCATCGCAGGCGACCGAGCCCGAACGGCTCGCCAAGCTGCCATCGCGCCAGGCGATCGGCGCCGCGCGCGGCCAGCCGTTCGACCCGCGCTCCTGGGCACCGCCGCACCGGCCCGCACCCGCGGTCGCGGTCGCGGCGCCCAAGCCGGTCGCGCCGCCAATCCCTTACCGCGTTGCCGGCCAGGTAATGCACGATGGCCTCAATCAGGTCGTGCTTGCGCGCGAGGATCGAGTCTTCACCGTGCGCGAGGGCGACACCCTCGACAACGTCTATCGCGTCGAGGCAATACGGCCCGATGCGGTCACCATCACCTACCTGCCGCTCGCCGAGCTGCAGCAGATTCCCGTCGGCGGATTGCGCCTCGAAACGGGGCCGGCCAATGCGCTCGCAAGCGCACCGGCCGCCGCACCGATGGGTGCGCAAAGTGCAGCGCAGGGCGCCAGCGCGGACGCGCGGCCGGCGCAGCTCCGCTGGGAAGGTCCAAAACAAGTGCAGGCCGGGGCTAATTTCGACGTCGCGCTGAAGCTGACGTCGGGGCAGCCGGTGCGCGCGCTGCCGATGCAGCTCAACTACGACGCCAAGCTGCTCGAGGCGGTGGCGGTGCGCCCGGGCGATCTCTTCGCCGACGGGCGCTTCAGCTACCGCGTGAATCCGAGCGGCGCGATCTTCGTCGGCGCGAGTATCGACAAGGCGATGCCTGCCGATGCGGAGCTGATGGTGGTGACGTTCCGGCCGATCCGCTCCGGCAACGCGGAGCTTCGGCTCTCCGCTGTCGCTCTCCAGGGCGCCGCGGGGCGCGTGATTGCGCACGAGCCGCCCGCGGCATTCCGCACGGCGATTCTTCAGTAGCCACTCTGAATAGTCATCCCCGCAAAGGCGGGGATCGACTCCGTTCCTGATGTCCAAACGAGGCGCCCGCCTTCGCGGGGACCACTGAGGACGGCTTAAGCGGCTTGCGCTGCGCGCGGCGCCGGCTCGCACTCGAGCGCCGACATGTAGTCCTTCAGGAAAGCGTTGAAGCTCTCGGTGCCTTCAGGCAGCTTGCGCGAGCGGCTCACCAGCCAGTAAACATTGCCGGTGACCTGCGGTGCCACCAGCGGGCGCGCGGCGAGGCCGCGCTTGGCGCAGGCCGCCGTGGCGAAGCTCGGCACGACCGCGAGGCCGGCGCCGACCTCGACCATCGCAATCTGCGTCTCGAGATAATTGCAGACTACCTCGGGCGGCTCGCGCCGACCGGCGCGCGCCAGGTGCTCATCGACCACCTCCCGGATCGGGTTACCCGCTGGGAAGCCGATCAGGCGCTCGCGCGCGAGGTCCTCCCAGCGCACTTCCGCCGCCAGCCGCAGCGCACCTTCACGCGGGGCGATCACCATCATCGAAAAGCGCGCGAGCGGCGTACGGCGCACGCCCGGTGTGTCGTGATGCAGGGCCGTCACCGCGACGTCAAGTTCGCCGGCATGCAGCATCTCGACCAAGCGTGCTCCCTCGGCGTCGATCAGGCGTACGTGCAACTCGGGATTGCGTAACGCATAGCTCGCGAGCGCCGCGGGGAGGATGTCGGCGGCGACGAACGGCGTGGCGCCGATCGACAACTCGCCCTTTTCGGCCGAAGCCGAGCGGCCGATGTTGGCGGCCGCCTGCTCCAGCTCTAGCAGGCTTTTGTCGGCGATCGGCAGGAATTTGGAGCCGAACTTCGTCAGCATGACCTTGCGCGTGGTGCGCTCGAACAGCCGGAAACCGAGCTGCGCCTCGAGCTCGCGCACCAGCACGCTCATGCCTGATTGCGTGATGTAAAGCTGGTCGGCCGCCCGCGAAAAGCTCTGATAGCGCGCCGTAAGCAGGAAGGCCTTGAGCTGTCGCGAGGTGATATTCATTCGTAGGTGTGATGAATTGATGACTTAGTCGAATAGAACTTGTAGTTCATCACGTGTTAAATCGTATCAAGTAAAGCGCGTGTCGTGACACTACAACGGTGACCCGCCCGACAGGCGGCAACCTTAAGAAAAACCTTCCAGCCCAACCGCTAAGCGCGCGTAGTTAAGTGGTTTCTGTCCCACCGTACTTCCCTTAGAGGAGGGAAAACAGGTGTTTCGCAAAACCGATTGCTTTTCGTCGTATGCGCTCGCGCTCGCGCTGGCCGCGGCCGGCGCGTGGCTTCCCGCCGCGCGCGCCGCGGTGCCCGACCTGCCCACCGTCGAGGGCCCGATCACCGGTCCCGGCGAGATGCAGCCCGGCATCCGGCCCGGCCCGGACGGCACGAACCTCGAGGACTTCGGCTACACCGCGGAGGAATACTTCGTCTCGGGCGTCGCCGCGGGCGTCGCCTACAAGACGCGCATCCTCATCCGCAAGCCGCCGCTCGCCAAGTTCAGCGGCGTGCTCGTCGCCGAGCCGACGCACCGCGGCGGCAACGGCCTCATCTGCCAGTTCGCGCGCTACGGCATCGCGCAACGCGGCCATGCTTGCGTGCAGATCGCCGCACGCTTCATCAATCTCAGCAATCCGGCGACCGCCGGCGCCGGGCTGAAGGAATTCAATCCCGACCGATACGCCAGTCTCACCCTGCTCAACAACTCGAGCGGCACGCTGCAGGCGAACACCATCATCGCGCAGGTCGGCCGGCTGCTGAAGTCGAACCTGAGCGGCGGGCCAATGGGCGCGTACAACGTGCGCACCATGGTGATCGGCGGCACGTCCGATTCCTCGGGCGCGACGCGCAACTACATGAACACCACGGCGGCCAACCACACCAACCAGCGCATGCCGGACGGAGCGGCGATCTACGACGGCTATTTCGTCTCCTCCATCCTCGGCGGCGCGCCGGTGGCGACCCTCACCGATGTGCCGGTCATCGCCATGCCGACACAGTTCGAGCTGCACAGCTCGAACGGCTTTCGCCGCCCCGACAGCGACGATCTGGCGAACCGCTATCGCGGCTACGAGATGTCGGGCATGTCGCACAACGACGCGCGCGAGAACCCGGCTTTCCCGGATTGCGTGCACCCCGCGCTCAGCCGCTATCCCTACGGCGCCATGACCTTCATGGGCCTGCAGCACATGATCGACTGGGCGGCGAACGGCACGATTCCGCCGAAGGCACCGTCGCCGATGGAAATCGACAACGATCTCTCCGACGGGACGCGGGTCGCGCTCGACGCGAACGGCAACGCCAAGGGCGGCGTGCGCACCAGCTACCTCGACCTGCCGGTCTACACGTACACCATCCCGAATGCCGGCCCGGGCCTTTGCAACCAGACCGGCTACGAGACGCGCCTCTCCGACGATGTGCTGCGCTCGCTGTACGGTCCCTTTGGCCAGTCGGCATACCTTCAGCAAATCGAGAGCCATCTGCAGGAGCTGATGGCCGCCGGCTGGTTCCCACCTGAATACGCCGACCGCTACGTCCGCAAGGACGCGAAAGAGTTCAAGGTGCTGCCGCCCGATCTGGTGGCCGGCGCCCTGACCGTCGGCGGGGGACCGCTCTTCCAGGGCTATCCGGCGACGTTCAGCGCGCAGGTGCGAAACACAGCGCCCGACGGCGCGGCCGGCGTGAAAGTCCGCTTCCTGGTCGACGGTGCGACGGTCAACGAGCAGACCCTCGCGCAGCTCGCCGCCGGCGCGAGCACCACCGTAAGCGCCCAATGGTCCTCGACCCCCGGCAACCACAACGTCCAGGTGGTGCTCGATCCGGACGACACGATCAGCGAGCTCGACGAGACCAACAACAGCGCCGCCGCGACGTTCGTGGTCACAGGAGACACCGTGGCGCCGGCCAGTGTCGCGACGCCGTCCCCCGGACCGAACGCGGCGGGCTGGAACAACGGCAACGTCACGGTCGCGCTTTCGGCGAGCGACAACGCCGGCGGCAGCGGCGTGCGCTCGATCACTTATGCCATAGGCGCCGGCGCGCCCACGACGGTGAATGGTGCGAGCGCTTCGCTTGCGCTATCGAGCGAAGGCGTGACCACCGTCCGCTACTTCGCGACCGACAACGTCGGCAACACCGAGAGCGCGAAGACGCTCACCGTACGTATCGACCGGACACCACCGGTCGCCACGCTCAGCCTCTCGCCGGACCGCATCTGGCCGCCAAACCACAAACTAGTAACCGTCACGCCATCGCTGAACACGTCGGACAATCTGAACGCGGTCGTGGTGAGCGCGCCGGTGGTGACCAGCAACGAGCCCCAGACCGGCTGCGACGCCGACGACGTCGCCGGCGACTGGTCCGTCAGCGGCGCGGCGATTCAGGTACGCGCCGAGCGCTGCGGCCCCGGCTCCGGACGGACTTACACAGTGACCTACACGATCACCGACGCCGCGGGCAACAGCTCGCAGGCGAGTGCAACCGTATTCGTGCCGCATAACGCGGCGAAGGAATAAGAGGAGACACCGTGATACGCAAACTACTCGTACTGTCCGTCGTTGTACTGCCGCCTGTCTGCGCGTCCGCAGCGGAGATGACCTGCGCTCAGCTCGGCACCTATCTGGCCACGCTACCGCACATCTCCCAATATGTTCCTCCAGCCACCCCTGCCGTCCCGAACCCCGCTGCGCTGCCGCTGACGCAGCTCATCCCCGCCGCGGGAGCCAATACAGCGCGCTGCGAGGCGAACTTCATCTACTCCGACCGCGGCGGCCCGGCGGCCGGCTATGCGGTGGGACAGAACCAGCGCATCGGCATCCGCGTCGGCCTCCCGCCGAACGTTGCCGACGGCGGCTCCGGCCGCGTGCAGGGCGCGTGGAACGGCAAGGTACGCAACATCGGCGGCGGCGGCCTGCAGGGCAGCCTGAGCGCGACCACCCCGGCGACGAATACCGGCTATGTCGGCTCAAACACCGATACGGGACATCCCGGCGGCAGTCCGACCTTCGCCGTCATCCAGGACACGCACGAACTGAACTACGGCACGCTCGATGACTTCCTCGTTGAAAGCATCCACCAGCAATACAAGTGGGCGCTCGCGCTGACCGAGGTCTACTACGGCCAGAAGGCGACGCGCAATTACTGGGATGGCTGCTCCACCGGCGGACGAGAAGGCCTGTCGATGGCGCTGCATTTCGGCGAGGACTTTGACGGCTTCCTCACCGGCGCGCCTGCCAACTTCCATACCCGCCTGCAAGTCGCGACGGTGTGGCCGTGGTGGGTGCAGAAGGAGATCACCGGCGGGGCGACCGGAACGCTGACGCAGGCGAAGATGAACGCGGCGAACGCCTCCGCGGTGGCGGCATGCGATGCCCAGGACGGCGTGAGCGACGGCGTGCTCGGCGATCCGCGCGCGTGCAAGTTCGACGCAAAGGCGAACATCTGCGGCATGCCGGGCGCGCCGGCGACGAATTGCCTCACGCCGCAGGAAGCTGACGCCGTGAACCGCATCTGGGACGGCCCGCGCAACGACCGCGGCAAGCGCATCTGGTTCGCCTTCGGCCGCGGCGCGAACGCGGGCGTCACCAATGCCCCGCCGTTTGGCGGCCCGGGTGGAAGCCTCGGCATCTTCACCTGGTCGCATATGGACAACAACTACGACTTCACCGGCCAGCCGCTCTCGCAGTTCGACGACGAGACGGAGCTCGCCACCAACGAGGTCGCGCCCTACAGCGACATCATGAGCACCGAGCTCGACAAGGTGCGCAAGCGCGGCGGCAAGATCCTGATGTGGCACGGCGGCGCGGACCAGCTCATTCCGTGGCGCCAATCGGTGCACTACTACGACGACGCGGCGTACCGGTACAAGGGCTACGACAATCTCGCGCCCTGGTTCCGTTTCTTCCTCGCTCCGGGCGTCACGCACTGCGGCGGCGGCGTAGGTCCCCAGCCGCAGGGCTTGTTCGACGTGATGGTCAACTGGGTGGAAACCGGCGTCGCGCCCAATTCGATCCTTTCCTCAAGCGCCGCCCAGGGCAGCCGGCCGATGTGCCCGTATCCTCAAACGGCGATCTTCAAAGGCGGCGATTCGAAGGTTGCGTCGAACTGGGTTTGCGGCGGCGACCTGAAGAACAAGGAAACGGTCTGCGACGAGCTCGTCACCAAGTACCAGAAGGAGACGCTGAACTCGCTCGACACCAACGGACTCGCCAATCCGGCGCAGTGCAACGCGAATTCCAACGTGCC
>JAEKLK010000032.1 GCA_019509895.1 Betaproteobacteria bacterium
TCATCGGCGGCACCGATCTACTGGGCTGGGTGGTCAGCACCCAAGTGTGGACCGACCTGTCGCGAGCGCTCGGCACGGCGACCAAGGCCTATGTGGGTCTAGGCGGCATTGGCGCGCTGATCATCACCTACGTCGCGCTGCTGGTCCTGCTCTCCGCCGGCGCCGTAGCGATGCGGGCCAACGTCGCGCGCTTCGCCGCGGGCTTCACCGCCGTCTTTTGGATCGCCTACCTCTGCTGGATCGCCGGCAGCTTCGCCAATTTCGCTGCCAACACCCCGGCCGACATGAAGCGCTTCGGCATCGGCTGGTCGCTGCGCCTTACCTCAGAAGGCGGCTTCATCATTGCGCTCCTGGTGGGCCTTTTCATCGGCAACTTCATGCCGGCGTTCGCCGCCTGGATGCGCGAAGCGGTGCGGCCCGAGCTCTACGTGAAGATCGCCATCGTGCTGCTCGGCGGCTTCCTCGGCGTCACGGCCGCGGAGAAGCTCGCGCTCGCCACCCACCTCATGTTCCTCGGCCTCGCGGCGATCATCGTCGCCTACCTCATCTTCTGGTCCGTGGTGTATTACGTCGCGCGTGTCTGGTTCGGCTTCAGCCGCGAATGGGCGGCGCCGCTCGCCTCCGGCATCTCGGTGTGCGGCGTGTCGGCGGCGATCGCCACCGGCGCGGCGATCCGCGCGCGCCCGGTGGTCGCGATCATGGTCTCTTCGCTGGTCGTCATTTTCGCAGTGGTGGAACTGCTGGTCCTGCCGTTCCTCGCGCAGGCGTTCCTGTCGCACGAGCCGCTGGTGGCCGGGGCGTGGATGGCGCTCTCGGTGAAGACCGACGGCGCCGCGGTGGCGAGCGGCGCCATCACCGAGTCGCTGATTCTCGCCAACGCGGCCGCCGGCGGCGTCAACTACGCGAAGGGCTGGATCCTCGGCACGGCGGCGACGGTGAAGGTCTTCATCGATATCTTCATCGGCGTCTGGGCGTTCGTGCTCGCCTACATTTGGACCACGCGCATCGAAAAGCGCGACGGCGACCGCGCGCGCCTCGGCGAGGTCTGGCTTCGTTTCCCGAAGTTCGTGATCGGCTACGTTGTCACGTTTTTCGTGATTCTGTTTCTCGCAATCGGCGCCACACCGGAGCTCCTCGCCAAGGTGAAGGCGGCCATGGGCGAGGCGAACACCTTCCGCGGCATCTTCTTCGTGCTGACCTTCTTCAGCATCGGCGTGATGACCGATTTCAGAAAGCTCTGGGAAGAAGGCATCGGCAAGCTGGCCGCAGTGTACGTGCTGTGCCTGTTCGGCTTCATCATCTGGGTGGGCCTCCTCATTTCGTGGCTCTTCTACGGCGGCGTCAAGCCGCCGCTTGCGGGGGGATAAGAATGGAACAGCCCAAAGTCGGCGATGAAATGCGCAAGATGGCCTACGAGCCGCTGCTTCCTGTAGAGAAACGGCTCATCGCCTGGAGCTTCGGCCTCGGCGTCGTACTGCTCGTCGTGCTGGTGCTGGTGAGCCGCGCCTTCCTCAAGGCCTGAACGACAGGGCGTCGGCCGCTCCACGGCGGCGGCACCGCGCTTGCATCGGTTGCTGGGCCATGGCCGAGCACGACCGCCGCTCCTTTCCCCGCACACCGCTCAAGGTGATCCACCGCCACCGCATGGGAGAGCGCACCTTCCGCCGGGTGTCGGAGCTGGTGTTCGTCAACGGCCGGCCTCGAGCCATGCTCGAATGGGTAAATCTGGGCGGCGTCAGGAGCCCGCTCTACATCGCCGAGCTTGATGCCGGCAAGCTCCGCCGGTCGACGCACGCTAGGAATACGTATTACTACGACGGAGAAACCGTCGATCCCCGCTACGAAGATGCGGGGCTTTCGTCGACAGCCGGGTAAGCAAGCCGGCCGGCCACTCGGCCGCCTTCAGCGCAGGTCGATAGTGCGCGCGATCCAGTCGATCGAGCGCACCTCCTGCGGTTCGATCGTGCGCCGTTTGCCGGGCAGCCACACGCCGCTATCGATGATCAGCGAGCCGATACGCCACGCCTCGGCATCGATTTCGATGTCCTTCAGCCGTCCAGCGGCCTTGCCGCCCGCGCGTACCGCGAAGCCGAGGATGATCTCGGCGCTTCTCAGGTGCGGATCCGCCGAGCGCGGCACGCCGTGCAGGTCGTGCTGCAAGTACACCGGGCGATCCTGGTCGAGGTCCGGGCAACGCTTTAGCTCGTCGCGCGTGAGATGGACGCGCAGCGCTTCGCCGCTGCTTACCGCCAAGGCCGGCTTTACCAGCACATCACGCCGTGGCATGGGCGCAAGATCGTTGATCACCAGATAACGCACGACCCAGCGCGCATCGTCGAATAGCAGATCGGCCAGCTCGACGATGCCGCCGTCGCGCAGCAGCACCGGCCGGCGGTGCAGCAGCCGCGCGCGCAATTGCGGCCGGGTCGCGACCAGGTTCACGCGCGCACCTTGGCCCACATCTGCTTCGCCGACGCCTTCACGATCTCGATCGCGTCGGGATCGCCCTTGATCAGCGCCTCGAGATATGCCTTCGCTTGCTTCATCGTGATGTGCGGCGGCAATGGCGGCACGTTCGGATCGGTCACCATCTCGAGCACCATCGGCCGCGTCGCCACGAGCGCGCGCTCCCACGCCGGGCCCACGTCTTCCGGTCGCTCGACCCGTAGCCCCTCGAGCCCGAGCAACTCGGCGTAGCGCGCATACGGAAAGTCCGCCACGTCCTGCGAGGCGCTGTACTTGGGGTCGCCTTCCATCACGCGCTGCTCCCACGTCACCTGGTTCAGGTCGCCGTTATTCAGCACCATGAAGATGAGCGTCGGATTGGACCAGCGACGCCAGTACTTGGCGGCGGTCGCGAGGCCGTTGATGCCGTTCATCTGCATCGCCCCGTCCCCCACCATGGCGATCACCGGCCGGTCCGGATGCACGAACTTCGCCGCGATCGCGTAAGGCACACCCGGGCCCATGGTGGCGAGGCCGCCGGACAGCGACGCCATCATGCCGCGGCGGATCTTCAGGTCGCGTGCGTACCAGTTGGCGGCGGAGCCGGAATCGCAGGTGAGGATCGCGCGCTCGGGGAGCCGCGGCGAAAGCTCCCAGAAAACGCGCTGCGGATTGATCGGCTTGGCATCGGCCATGGCGCGGCCCTCGAGCACCTTCCACCAATGCGCGACGTTCTTCTCGATCGCCTGGCGCCAGCCGCGATCGGCCTTGCGCTCCAGCAACGGGATAAGGCCGCGTAACGTGGCCTTCGAGTCGCCGACCAGATTCATCTCCATCGGATAGCGCAAGCTGAGCATCCGGCCGTCGATGTCGATCTGCACGCCGCGCGCCTTACCCTCGGCGGGCAGGAACTCGGAATAGGGAAACGCCGAGCCGACCATCAGCAGCGTGTCGCAGTTCTCCATCATTTCCCAGCTCGGCTCGGTACCGAGGAGCCCGATGGAGCCGGTGACATACGGCAGATCGTCCGGCACCGCCGCTTTGCCGAGCAGCGCCTTGGCGATCCCGGCGCCGAGCAGCTCGGCCGTCTCCATCAGCTCGTCGGTCGCGTGCAGCGCGCCCGCGCCGGCGAGGATGGCGACGCGCTTGCCGGCGTTCAGAATGTCGGCCGCGACGCGCAGCTCTTCCTCCGGAGGCAGCAGCGCGTGCGCCGAGCGGCCGATGCCGCTGTGCACCGTGCCGTGCTCGCGCGGCGGGGTTGGCACCGCTTTCATGTCCTGGACGTCATTCGGAAAGACGATGCACGTGACCGTACGGTGTTCAAGCGCGATGCGCACCGCGCGGTCGACGAGATGACGCACCTGGGCCGGCGTGGTCGCCATGTGCACGTACTCGCTCGCCACGTCCTTGAAGAGCGAGACCAGGTCGACCTCCTGTTGGTAATCGCCGCCGAGGCCCGAGCGCTTCTGCTGGCCGACGATCGCGAGCACCGGCTGGTGGTCCATCTTGGCGTCGTACAGGCCATTCAGCAGGTGGATGGCGCCGGGGCCCGAGGTGGCGAGGCAGACGCCGATCTCGCCGGAGAACTTGGCATGTGCGCAGGCCATAAAGGCCGCCAGTTCCTCGTGGCGCGCCTGTATGAAGTCCATCTCCTTGTTGCGCCCGAGCGCGCCCATGATGCCGTTGATGCCATCTCCGGGGTAACCGTAGATGCGCTTCACACCCCATTGGCCCAGCCGCTTGAGAAGGAAATCGCCGACGGTCTCGCTCATCGTTGCCTCCGTAATTGAGCATCGAGCGTGCAAGCCGCGTACCGGCAGGCAGTTTCTTAAGGCGCGGAACCGCCTTCCTTAAGCGCCGGTCGCACCCTCATGGGCGCAGCCGAGATCGTGCAGGCGAGCGCCGGCGGGCGCATCGACAGCGTCTCGGTGGCTGCTTATCGCATCCCGACGGACGCGCCGGAATCCGACGGCACGCTCGCCTGGGACGCGACGACCCTCATCAGCGTGCACCTCGCCGCCGCCGGCTCGCATGGCTTCGGCTACAGCTATGCGAGCCGCGCCGCGGCGCTGGTGGTTGCCGATGTGCTGGCCCCCGCCATCGAAGGGCGCGAGGCATTCGACATCCCGGCGCGCTGGACCGACATGAGCCGCGCGCTGCGCAATGTCGGCCGCGCCGGCATCGGCTCCATGGCGCTCGCCGCGGTCGATACGGCGCTCTGGGACCTGAAGGCCAAGCGCTGCGGCCTGTCGCTCGCGGCGCTGCTTGGCGTGATGCGCGAGGCCATTCCCGTCTACGGCAGCGGCGGCTTTACCAGCTACACGCGTGACCGGCTCGCCGAGCAGCTCGGCGAATGGGCCGAAGCGGGCATGCGCTACGTCAAGATGAAGGTCGGCCGCTCGCCGCAGGACGACCCGGCGCGCGTGCGCGCCGCCCGCCGCGCCATCGGCGATTGCCAGCTGTTCGTCGATGCCAACGGCGCCTACACCCGCAAGCAGGCACTCGCCGAAGCGGCGGCGTTCGGCGAGCACGGCGTAAGCTGGTTCGAAGAGCCGGTCTCCTCGGACGATTTGGACGGGCTTCGGCTGCTGCGCGACCGCGGGCCCGCCGGCATGGCGATCGCCGCCGGCGAATACGGGCATGACGCGGCTTACTTCCGGCGCATGCTGGAGGCGGGTGCGGTCGATGTACTGCAGGCGGACGCGACGCGCTGCGGTGGCATCACCGGCTTCATGCAGGTCGCGGCGCTTTGCGAAGCGTACGGCGTGCCGCTCTCGAGCCATTGCGCGCCGTCGCTACACTTGCCGCTCATGTGCGCGGCGCCGCGCGCCGTGCACCTCGAGTATTTTCACGACCATGCGCGCATCGAGGCGCTGCTCTTCGACGGCTTCACGCTGCCGCGCAATGGCCTGATGGCGCCCGAGCGCTCGCGGCCGGGGCTCGGCGTCGAGCTGAAGGCACGCGACGCCGAGCGCTATCGCACATGACGGCCCGCATGGTCTCCTCCTTTATCGACGCCTCGCAAACCAAAACCGCACCGGTGCCGACGCTGCCGCGCCAATCGCTCGCGCAGGAGTTGGCCCGGGCGATCGAAGGCGAGGTGCGCTTCGATGCCGGCAGCCGCGCCCTTTATGCGACCGACGCGTCCAATTACCGCCAGGTGCCGATCGGCGTCGTGCTGCCGAGGACAAAGGAAGACGTCGTGCGCACGGTCGAGATCTGCCGCCGCCATGGCGCTCCCATCCTGCCGCGCGGCGGCGGCACCAGCCTTTGCGGGCAATGCTGCAACGTCGCGGTGGTGATCGACTTCTCGAAGTACCTGCATCGCGTGCTCGAGATCGACCCGGTGCGACGGATTGCGCGCGTCGAGCCGGGCTGCGTGCTCGACGACCTGCGCGCCGCCGCCGGCCGCTACGGACTGACCTTCGCCCCCGACCCGGCCACCCACAACCACAACACGCTCGGCGGCATGATCGGCAACAACTCCTGCGGCCCGCATTCGGTGATGGGCGGCGAGACTACGCACAACGTGATCGAGCTCGAGGTGCTGACCTACGACGGTGAGCGCCTGACCGTTGGCGAGACGAGCGACGAGCATTACACGCAAATGCTGGCGCGCGGCGGACGCGCGGCGGACATCTACCGCGCCTTGCGGACCCTGCGAGATGCCTATGCCGAGGACATCCGCCAGCATTTCCCGGAGATTCCGCGGCGCGTGTCGGGCTACAACCTGCCGCCGCTCCTGGCGGAGAACGGCTTCAACGTGGCGCGCGCGCTCGTGGGTTCGGAGGGTACCTGTGTCGTCGTCCTAGAAGCGACGTTGCGCCTGCTCGAGAACCCGCCCGCCCGCTCGCTTCTGGTGCTCGCATACGACGATGTCTACTGCGCCGGCGACCATGTGCCGGAGGTCATGAAGCACGGACCGATCGCACTCGAAGGTCTCGACGACCGGCTGATCTCCGATATGAAAATGGTGCACCTGCATCCGGGCAACGAGAAGCTGCTGCCCGACGGCGGCGGGTGGCTGCTGGTCGAGTTCGGCGGCAAGGACAAGGAGGACGCGGACAACAAGGCGCGCGCCGCGATGGCCGCGCTCAAGCGATCGCCCAATGCGCCGCGCATGCACCTCTACGACGACCCGCCGAAGGAGAAGCAGATCTGGCAGGTGCGCGAGTCGGGCCTCGGTGCGACGGCGCATGTGCCGCAGAAGAAGATCACCTGGGAAGGCTGGGAAGACTCTTCCGTGCCGCCCGAGAATCTCGGCAAGTACCTGCGCGAGCTGCGCCAGCTCTTCGAGCGTTACGGCTACGAGTGCGACCTCTACGGCCACTTCGGCCAGGGCTGCGTGCACACGCGCATCGACTTCGACCTGGAGACGGCGCCCGGCATCGCGAAGTTTCGCGCCTTCCTGCATGATGCCGCACGCCTGGTGGTGAGCCTCGGCGGCTCCATTTCCGGTGAGCATGGCGACGGCCAGTCGAAGGCCGAGCTGCTGCCGATCATGTACGGCGAGCGCTTGCTGCAGGCGTTTCGCGAGTTCAAGCGCATCTGGGACCCGGGCAACAAGATGAACCCGGGCAAGGTGGTGGACGCCTACCGCGCGGACGAGAACTTGCGCCTGGGAACGCGCTACGACCCGCCTAGGATCAACACGTGGTTCCAGTACCCCAATGACGCAGGCGACCCGGCGCGGGCGGCGCTGCGTTGCGTCGGCGTCGGCGAATGCCGCAAAAAATCCGGCGTCATGTGTCCGAGCTACATGGCTACCCGGGAAGAGATGCACTCGACGCGCGGGCGCGCCCGGCTCCTGTGGGAAGCCCTGAACGGCGACGTGATCGGCGGTTGGCGGGACTCGCACGTGAAGGAGGCGCTCGACCTCTGCCTCTCCTGCAAGGGATGCAAGGGCGAGTGTCCGGTGCAGGTCGACATGGCCACGTACAAGGCGGAATTCTTCGCGCACTACTACGAAGGACACCTGCGCCCGCTCAACGCCTAC
>JAEKLK010000033.1 GCA_019509895.1 Betaproteobacteria bacterium
ATCTCGCGTCGCATCGTGAGCTGGTCCTCGGCCGGATCGGAGCGCGACTGTGTCATTCCGAACGCCGCGCGGCGCAGCTAGCTATTCTGTCGCCTGCACGCCGACGTAGCGCTCGAGGAGCGTCGGCTCGGCGAGCAGCTCGCGCGAGCGGCCGCGATGCGCGATGCGCCCGCGCTCGATCACCAGCGCCTGCTCGGTCAGCGAAAGCGCGATCTCCGCGTGCTGCTCGACCAGGATCATGGCGATGCCGGCGAGGTTGCCGAGCGCCTGCGCCAGCTCCTCGATGATGATCGGCGCGAGGCCCTCGAGCGGCTCATCCAGCAGGAGCAGGCGCGGGTTGAGCATCAGCGCGCGCGCGATGGCGAGCATCTGCTGCTCGCCGCCGGAGAGCTGGTTGCCGCGGTGCGCGCGCCGTTCCTTCAGGCGCGGAAAGAGCGCGTAGGCGCGCTCAAGCGTCCATTCGCCCGGCCGCGCTGCGACGCACAGGTTCTCCTCCACCGTGAGGGAGGGAAAGATCTCGCGCTCCTGAGCCGTCCAGCCGATGCCCAGGCGCGCGCGCCGGTGCGGCGGCAAGCGCACGATCGACGCGCCGCGCCAGCGCACGTCGCCCCTGTGCAGGCGCGTGTACCCCATGAGGGTCAGCAGCAGCGTGCTCTTGCCGACGCCGTTGCGGCCGAGGATGGCGAGCGTGCCGCCTTCGGCGAGCGAAGCGGAAATGCCATCGAGCACCACGGCGTCGCCGTAGCCCGCGCGCACCTCATGCAGCTCGAGCATGCGCCCTTCCCAGGTAGACCTCGCGCACGCGGTCGTCGCTGCGCACCTCCTCGGGCGTGCCCTCGAGCAGGATGCGGCCGCCGACCATGACGATGATGCGGCTCGCGAAGCGGAACACCACGTTCATGTCGTGCTCGATGAAGAGGATGGTGAGCTCGCGCGCAAGACCGGCGATGACGCTGAAGAGCTCGGCGCTTTCGTCCTTCGGCACGCCGGCGGCCGGCTCATCCAGCAGCAGCACGCGCGGGCGCGTGGCGAGCGCGAGCGCGATCTCCAGCAGCCGCTGCTGCCCGTAGGCGAGTTCGCGCGTCGGCCGGTCGGCGACCCCTGCGAGCCGCAGCCGCTCGAGGATCGCCTGCGCCTCGTCGATCGCCGGCGCGAACGCCGGCAGGCCGCGCCACCAGTTGTGCGCGTGGCGCTCGCGCTCGAGCACCGCGATCGCCACCGACTCGAGCGGCGTGAGTTGCGGGAAGACGGTGTTGATCTGGAACGTGCGCGCGAGGCCCTGGCGCACGCGGGCCTCCGGCTTGAGGCCGGTGATCTCGTCGCCGCCGAGGAAGATGCGCCCGCTGTCCGGGGCCAGCATGCCGGTCAGCAGGTTGATGAGCGTCGTCTTGCCGGCGCCGTTCGGCCCGATGAGCGCGTAGCGCACGCCCGGCGGCAGCTCGAGCGACAGGTCCTGCGCCACGACCAGCGAGCCGAAGCGCTTATTGAGGTTTCTTGCGGAGAGCACTCAGGCCGCCGAGGATGCCGTTGGGCAGGAACATGACCACCGCGACGAGCAGCAGTCCGATCCAGAAATACCAGTACTGCGGATTCAGCCCCGAGAACTGGTCGCGCGCCACCATGTAGATGATCGCGCCGACGATGCCGCCGTACAGGCGGCCTGCGCCGCCCAGGATCAGGATCACCAGCACATCGGCCGAGCGGCCGAACGAGAGCACCTCCAGCGACACCGTCGACGTGGTCTGCGTTAGCAGCGCACCGGCCGCGCCGGCCATGGCGGCGGCGATCGTGTACACCTTGCGCAGGTGCGCGAGGACGGGCGCCCCGATCGCCGGCATGCGCGTCGCGTTCTCGCGGATGCCGCGCAGCGCGAGGCCGAACGGCGAGTGGATGATGCGGCGCGCCACCAGGAACACGCAGAACAGCACCGCCAGCGAATAGGCATACGCCGTGCGCCCGTAAAGGTCGAACTTGAACCCGAGGAGCGGCGACATCTTCACGCCTTGCAAGCCGTCGGCGCCGCCGGTGAGCGCGCTCGCGCTGTTGGCCGCCTCGGCGAGCAGCAGCCCGAGGCCGAGCGTCAGCATGATGAGCGCGAGGTGGCGGAAGCGCACGATGACGTGGCTCGTGACATAGCCGAGGATGCCCGCCGCGGCGGCGCCCACCACCAGTCCGGTGAGCGGCTCGCCCAGGTAATGCTTGGAGAGCAGGCCGGCGCTGTAGGCGCCGAAGCCGAAGTAGGCGGCGTGGCCGAGCGAGACGATGCCGGCGTAGCCGAGGAGAAGATCGAGCGACAGGGCGAAGAGCGCCGTGATGGCGATCTGGCTCGCGAGCGAGAGGTAGCTCGGCGTGACGACGAAAGGCAGAAGCGTCGCGGCCCAGAAGGCGAGCTCGAGCGGCCGCCAGCGCGCTTGCGCGCGGAAGTAAGAAACCTCGGCTCTACCTTTTTCCAAAGAGTCCCACCGGGCGCCACATGAGGAGCGCGACCATCACCAGATAGATGACGAAGGCGCCGAGCCAGGGGAAGTAATACTTGCCTGCCATGTCGCTTACGCCGAGCACCACGGCCGCGGCGAAGGAGCCGCCGATCGAGCCCAAGCCACCGACCGCGACGACGATCAGCACGTACACGAGATAGTTGAGCGCGAAAGCGTGGTCGAGCCCGACGATCTCGATGGCGAGCGCGCCGCCCAGGCCGGCGAGGCCGCCGCCGAGCGCAAAGGTGATCATGAAGGCGCGGTCGACATCGATGCCGAGGCCCCGCGCCATGCGCTGGTTGTCGACCGCCGCCCGCACCTGGGCGCCAAAGCGCGTCGTCTCCAGGGCGAACACCAGCGTGGCCGCCACGACGAGTCCCATGGCGATCAGGAATAGCCGGTAGGCGGCGAAGCTCATGCCGAAGAGCTGCACGCTGCCCTTCAGGTACGACGGCATGGGCGTGGACTGCACCACCGTTCCGTAGAAGAAGGCGTAGGCGGCGATCGAGATGAAGACCATGCCGATGGTGAGCAGGCACTGGTCGAGATCGCTCGCGCGGTAAAGGCGCCGGAAGAGCGTGCGCTCGAGCGCGATGGCCACCCCGCCAGCGGCGACGAACGCCGCGGGCAGCGTCGCGAGGAACGGCCAGCCGTAGCGGTTGGCGAGGCTTACCGTGGCGTAGCCGCCGATCATGGCGAAGCTGCAATGCGCGAGATTGACGAAGTTCATCATCCCGAGCGTCACGGAGAGGCCGACCGACAGGAGAAACAGCAGCATCCCGAAGGCGAACCCGTCGAAGAGCACGCCCGCGAGCGAGGCGAACATTAATTTCGTACGAAGTACGTAATTATTTTGTCAGCACGAACGGTCGGCTGAATTACGGACCTGTCCCCGGTCTATTGCTTCTGCTGCTTGCGGCGCTCGCCGGCCGGATCCTTGACCGCCGGGATTTTGTCGAACGGTACGTTGACGTAGTCGTTGCCGACCTTCTGCACGCGGCGGATGTAGACATCCTGCACCACGTCGCGCGTCTCCGGGTCGATCGACATCGGCCCGCGCGGGCTTTCCCACTTGAGTCCCTTGGCCGCCTTGATCATGGCCTCGCCATCGGTGTTGCCCTTGGTCTTCTTCAGCGTCTCGTAGATCGCGTGCATGCCGTCGTAGGCGCCGATGGAGAAGAAGTCGGGATTGCGCCCATGCATGGCGTTGAACTCCTTGACGAAGGCCTTGTTCAACGCGTTGTCCATTGTGTAGTCGTAGTGCCAGGCGGTGATGATGTCGAGCGCGTTTTCGCCCATCGCCTTGAGCGCCGCTTCCGCCGTGGTCTCGCCCGAGCCGAGGATGCGGGTCTGCTTCTTGTCGATGCCGCGCTCGGCCATCGCCTTGCCGAGCGCCGCCGGCTGCGCGCCGCCCGGTATGAAGATGAAGATCGATTCCGGCGCGAGGTCCTTCGCGCGCTGCACGAAGGCGGCGAAATCGGGGTTGGCCACCGGGAAGCGCACCGAGCCGACGTTGCTGCCGCCCGCCGCCTTGAAGGCGCTGGTGAAGGCCGCCTCGGCGTCGTGGCCGGGGCCGTAGTCGGTGACCATGGTGTAGTTCTGCTTGAGGCCGCCTTTGGTCACGGCCCACGTGCCGAAGGTCTCCATCACCTGCGGCAGCGTCACCGAAGTGCGGATCATGTAGGGCGACTTGGTGATGATGATCGAGGTGGCGGCGTTCATGACGACCATGAACTTCTTGGCCTCGGCCGAGACGTCGGCCACCGCGAGCGCGTTGGGCGTGAGCGTGAAGCCGGCGAGCATGTCGACCTTGTCGCGCACCACCAGCTCCTGCGCCAGGCGCTTCGCCACGTCGGGCGCCGGGCCGCCGACGTCCTTGCGGATGATCTCGATCTTCTTGCCGGCGACGCTATCGCCGTGCTGCTTCATGTAGGTCTTGATGCCGTTGTCCATCTGCGCGGCCGCATCGGCGAACTGGCCGGAGAGCGTCAGCAACACGCCGATCTTGATCGTCTGCTGTGCCTGGACTGCGAGCGGCAGCGCGGATGCAAAGGCGGCGAGCGCGGCCGCGGCGATGAGTCGAAGCATGAATCCTCCTCCTATGGAAGCCGTACCATACCAAAAACGGAGGTGGCATGAAGCGAAGCGGCGACCGCATCCTGACGACGCACGTGGGAAGCCTCCCGCTGATCGAGGGTGGCGGCGTCGCCGACGTGGTGCGGAAGCAGCGCAACCTGGGCCTCGACCTGATCAACGAAGGCGAGTACACGAAGGGCGGCGACTGGCTTTCCTATGTCGAGTCGCGCTTCGGCGGCTTCGAGCCGCGGCCGCCCGAGCCGGGGGCCGTGCCGCTCATCGCGCAGGGCCGGGACCGCGAGGCGTTCGCCGAGTTCTATCGCTATGCCGGCGAGAAGGGCACTCTCTTCTACACACCGGGCGAGCAGATCAAGCGCGTGCGTCCCGTCTGGGTTTGCACCGGGCCGATCAGCTACACCGGCGGCGCGGCGCTCGAGCGCGAGATTGCGGAACTCAAGGCGCATGTGCCGGCGGAGGATGCGTTCCTTACCTCGACGGCGCCGGCGAGCCTGGAAGTCTACCGGCGCAACGAGTATTACCGCAGCGAGGAGGAGTTCGTCTACGCCATCGCCGAAGCGATGCGCGTGGAGTACGAAAAGATCGCGGGATCGGACGTGGTTTTGCAGATCGATGACGCGTGGCTGGTGGCATTATGGGACCGCATCGGCATCCCGATGGGCCTCGAGGCCTTCCGCAAGCGGAGCGCGCTGCGCATCGAGGCGCTCAACTACGCGCTGCGCAATGTGCCCGAGGACCGTGTGCGCTATCACCTCTGCTGGGGAAGCTGGCATGGCCCGCACGCGTACGATATCGAGCTCAAGCAGGTCGTCGATCTGATGCTGCGCGTCAAGGCGCAGGCTTACCTGATCGAAGGCGCGAATGCGCGCCACGAGCACGAGTACGCCGTGTGGGAGAGCGTCAAGCTGCCGGCCGGAAAAATATTGATACCGGGCATGGTGCCGCACTCGACGGACGTCGTCGACCATCCCGAGGTGGTGGCACAGCGCATCGCGCGCTATGCGCGGCGCGTCGGACGCGAGAACCTGATCGCCGGCTGCGACTGCGGCTTCGGCGGCCGCTCGCACCCGCAGATCGCGTGGGCCAAGCTGCGCTCGCTCGCCGAAGGCGCCGCTCTCGCGAGCAAGCGGCGCTTCAGCTAGGCGCGATCGAAAATACGCATCGCAGGAGATTTGGCACGGCAAGGCGCGCTCGCGCGCCTTAGAGTCGCTTACCCCGTGGAGACGACCAAGCAGCGATTACTGCGCGAAGCGGCCGGCCTGATGGGCCGCCGCGAGCTCGCGGAACGCCTGAAGGTGAGCGAGCCCGAGCTCGAAGGCTGGATCAGCGGCTCGGGCAAGATGCCGGACCGCAAGCTGCTGGTGCTCGCGAATGTCCTCGATGGCTGGGCGGGCCGCCAGCTCGTGAAGCGCAAGTCCGCCGCCTAGGCGGGCGACATGCCGAAGTGCTCCCTCCGGTCGGCCAGACCGAAACGCCGCTCGTACGCCACCGGCACCATGCGCTGGCGCCGGTCGACACCGGCGTGCCGGCGCTCACGCGTCTCGGCGGACTGTCGCCAGCCGACATACGCGGCGACCAGTGCCGTGACGGCGTGCAGCCAGATGTCGTGGCTGTGCAGTGGAATGAAGCCGAAGGTGGTGTTGAGGAGCGGCAGCATGCCCATCACGGCCAGCACGCCATAGAGGACGGCCAGCGCGCGCGCATAGCGCACGGCGCTCGTGCGCCCCGACCAGGCGGTGAGGCCCCAGGCGCCGATAGCGAGATGCACCGCCGTATGCACGATGTTCACCGGGAAGAGGCCGAGCAGGTAGCCGTACATCATGGCGAAGCGCGTCGGCGGCGCGTCCACCGGCGGCGGCATTAGCGCCGCCGGTATCAGGCCGAGGAGTCCCGCGGCCAAGTAGGCAATGCCGAAGACAAGGGCGAAGGTGGATGCTTTCATGTCAGACCTCCACGTGAGGATCGTCGGACCCGTGGTCGTAGTCGCGCGCAAGGCGCACGGTGCCGTCGCGCTCCAGTACGGCGACACGGCAGCGGGGCTTGGCGAGCGCGACGCGCACGGCGTGCTTCATCGCGCCCCATTTGCTCGGGAAATAGGCGATGGCGACGCGGCTCGGGCCGCGCTCGTTGACGCTCCAGACGCCATCGCGCGTCTGGGTGACCGACAGGAGCGCCGCCTCCATCAGCCGCCCTTGACGGACAGTTCGTTCTTCACCTGCGACACGCCGCTCACGCGCCGCGTCACTTCCTCGGCGCGCTTCTTCGTCTCCTCGGAGTCGACCACGCCCTTCAGCGTGACGACGCCGTTGTCGCTGTCGACGTTGATTCGGCGAAGCGTGTTCAGGCCTACGTTGTTCATGAGCGCGGTATGCACCTTGGTGGTGAGCGCGCCGTCGCGCGCGAGGCGAGTGTTCTGCTGGCGGCCCTCCTCGGTCGCCTGGTCGCTGGTCTTCTCCTGTCCCAGCACCGGCGCCGCACCCAGGAGCGCGCACAGGACGATGATGCTTCGCTTCATGACACCTCCCATAAGTTAGCTGCCGCCCGAGGGCGCCTGCACGTGGATTACCGTCGGCTTCTCGATCGGCGGCCGGCGAATCTCCTGCTCGAGGCTCGGCCGCTCGTGGCGCTGGTAGGGCGCTAGCTCGACCTGCGCGCCGCCCTTCATCGACTGGTAGAGCGCGCGGATCACCCGTACGTCGGCGAGGCCCTCTTCGCCCGAAGGCTCGGGATCGCGGTTGGTCAGCAGGCAGTCGGAGAAGTAAAGGAGCTCGGGCGCGAACTGGTCGCGCTTGGCGAAGCGCCGCTCGCTCACCACGTTGCCCTCGAGCGACAGG
>JAEKLK010000034.1 GCA_019509895.1 Betaproteobacteria bacterium
CCGAGACCGTGATAGCCACCATCCAGTCGGGCATACCGATCGCGCGCTGCGACATCGTCTGCGACAAGACGATCGGCGCCATCAACAGGTACAAAAAAACCAGCTACCGCGTCGCGCCCACCGTGTTCTTCGAGTTCCACGGCAGCCAATCATCGGTAGTCGAGCAGGCCGAGGCGGTGCAGGCGATCGCGAAGGAGCACGGCGGCCACGACTTCCAGTGGGCGATCAAGCCCGAGGAGCGCACGCAGCTCTGGCAGGCGCGGCACGATGCCTACTTCGCCTGCCTGCAGATCCGTCCCGGCTCGCGCGCGGTATCGACCGACGTGTGCGTGCCGATCTCGCGACTCGCCGAGTGCGTGCACGAGACGATGGAGGATGTGAAGAGCTACTTCGCGCCGGTGCCGCTGCTGGGCCACATCGGCGACGGCAATTTCCACCTCATGCTGCTGGTCGATCCGGCGAAGCCGGAGGAGACCGAGATCGCGAAGCAGTTCAACAAGCGCCTGGTCGAGCGCGCCCTCAGGCTCGAAGGTACCTGCACCGGCGAGCATGGCATCGGCATGGGCAAGATGGACTCCATGCGCATGGAGCTCGGTGAGGACGTGATCGACGTGATGCGCGACATCAAGCGCGCGCTCGATCCGGAGAACCTGCTGAACCCGGGCAAGGTGGTGCCCGCGCCATGAAGATTCCACTCGCAATAACGCTGCTGCTCGCGACGGCGCCCGTGTTCGCGGACGAGGCCGCGCCTGCCGCGCCTGCCGCGCCGGCGGCTGCGCCGGCCGAGCCGGCGAAGACGCGAGCGCCGTTGAAGCTGCGGCTGGACGAAGCGCCAGCGGCTGCGCCGCGCATCACGTTCGAGCCGCGCGAGCATACGAGCAATCCGACGCCGCCGGACATGCTGCCGGCGCTCGGCGGTCGCACGTCGCCCGCCTTCGAGCAGAAGGCGCCGCCGGGAACGAAGTCATCGCCCTTCCCGGCCGACACCAACCCCAACCACTAGATGGATCCCGAGCAGCGGCTGCGGGAGCTGAAGATCGACCTCGGCCAGGTGTCCTCGCCGGTGGCGAACTATGTGAACGCCGTGCGCACCGGCAACCTGCTGTTCCTCTCCGGCAAGGGCCCGCGCACGGGTGCCGATGGCAAGCGGCCGCGAGGCAAGGTCGGCCGCGAGTACACGGTGGAGCAGGCGTACCAGCATGCGCGCTCGGTCGGCATCGATCTGCTCGCGGTGATGAAGGCCGAGCTCGGCAGCCTCGCGCGCGTGAAGCGCGTGGTGAAGGTGCTCGGCATGGTGAATTCGGTGCCCGAGTTCGAGGATCCGCCGAAGGTGATAAACGGCTGCTCCGATCTGTTCGTCGAGGTATTCGGCGATCGCGGTCGTCATGCCCGCTCCGCGGTCGGCATGGCGGCGCTGCCGATGGGCATCCCGGTCGAGATCGAATGCGTCGTCGAAGTGGCGTAGCCGCCGCTCTGCTCGCGCTGCTCGCCTGTCCGGCCGCGGCACAGGCGCCCGAGAAAAAGGGCGAGGTGGCCGAGCCGCAGCAAAGCGCACCGCCCACCCCGCCGCCGCCCAAGCCGCGTCCCCGCGTCGTGGTGAAGCCGCGCGGCGGCACGGGATCGAATGTCGGCGACGACGCACCGGGCGGCGGCGCAACGAGCGCGGCGCCCTCAAAGGGCGGCACGCCCGGGACGCCGTCAGGGTCCTTCAGCGGCGCGCCTGCCAAGCCCTAGATGGTCATCACGCTCTTGCGGTAAAACTTCAGCTCCTCAATCGACTCGAGGATATCGGCCATCGCCTCGTGCCTTCCCTCCTTGGCGAAGCCTTTCATGAGCTCGGGCTTCCAGCGCCGCACCAGCTCCTTCAGCGTCGAGACGTCGAGGTTGCGGTAGTGGAAATGCGCTTCCAGCCGCGGCATCCAGCGCGCGAGGAAGCGCCGGTCCTGGCAGATGGAGTTGCCACACATCGGCGAGATGTTCGCCGGCACGTGGCGAGCGAGAAACTCGAGCGCCGAGCGCTCGGCCTCCGCCTCGCTCAGCGCCGAGGCGCGCACGCGCTCGATCAGCCCGCTCTTCTTGTGCGTGCTCTTGTTCCAGCTGTCCATCGCCTCGAGCACCTCGTCGGGCTGGTGCAGGACCAGCACCGGACCTTCGGCGAGGAGCGCGAGCTGCGAATCCGTGACGAGCATCGCGATCTCGAGGATGCGATCCGAATCCGGCTGCAGTCCCGTCATCTCCATGTCGATCCAGATGAGGTTGTTGGGATCGGCGGGCATGGCATATTCTAGTCTTCGATGCCCAACGCTTTGACCTGGCTCTTCCTCTGCGCGCTGGTGGCTGCGAGCGCGACGCGCCTCTGGCTCGCGGCGCGGCAGATCCGCCACGTGAAAACGCATCGCGACGCCGTGCCGCCATCCTTCGCCAGCACGATCGCGCTGTCCGCGCACCAGAAGGCGGCGGACTACACCACGGCGAAGGCGCGCCTCGGCATGATCGACGTCCTGATCAGCGCCGCGACGCTTCTCGCTTTCACGCTCGGCGGACTGCTGCAGTGGCTCTCGGGCGTCTGGGCGCAGCTCTTTGCCGCCGGCTCGATCGCGCACGGCACGGCGCTGCTTCTCAGCCTCATCTTCATCCAGTCGCTGATCGCGCTGCCGCTCACCGCCTATCGCACCTTCAACATCGAGGCACGCTTCGGCTTCAATCGCATGACGGTGCCGCTGTTCATCGCCGACCTCGTCAAGCATGCCATCGTCGGCCTGGTCCTCGGCGTGCCGCTGCTGCTCGCGGTGCTGTGGCTGATGGGCAAGATGGGCTCGTACTGGTGGCTCTACGTGTGGCTGCTGTGGGCCGCGTATTCGATCGTGCTCATGATGTTCTATCCGCGCTTCATCCTGCCGCTCTTCAACAAGTTCACGCCGATCACCGACGGCGAGCTCGCCAGCCGCATGACGCGGCTACTCGAGCGCTGCGGCTTCAAGTCGAGCGGCCTCTATCTCATGGACGGCTCGAAGCGCTCGAGCCATGGCAATGCTTTCTTCACCGGTTTCGGCGCTGCCAAGCGCATCGTGCTCTTCGATACGCTGGTGAGCCGCCTGCAACCACCCGAGGTCGAGGCAGTAGTCGCGCATGAGCTTGGTCACTACCGCCTGCACCATATCGTCAAGGGCATGGCGCTCTCCATGGCGTTCACCTTCGCCCTGCTGCTGCTGCTCGGTCAGCTCATCGATCACCGCTGGTTCTACGAGGGACTCGGCGTACGCAGCGCGAGCAGCGCCGCGGCGCTCGCGCTCTTCCTCATGGTGCTGCCGGAGTTCCTGTTCTTCGTGCAGCCGCTCACCAGCCGTTATTCACGGCGGCGCGAGTACGAGGCGGACGCCTACGCGGTGAACCACGCGAGCTCGCAGGAGCTGGTACGCGCGCTGGTGAAGCTCTACCAGGACAATGCGGCGACGCTGACGCCGGACCCGCTGCATTCGGCGTTCTATGATTCGCACCCGCCGGCGGCGATGCGCATTGCACGCCTGGCCGAACTGGGGGGCCGCTGATGAGCGAGCTGACGGCGAAGAAGTGCAAGCCCTGCGAAGGCGGCGTCGCGCCTTACACGCCGGCGCAGGCGACCGAGATGCTGAAGCAGGTGAAGGGCTGGACGATCGAGCAGGGCCGGCTCGCCAAGGTCTATCCGTTCACCAACTACTACCAGACGATGGCGTTCGTAAACGCGCTCGCGTGGATTTCGCACCGCGAGGACCATCATCCCGATCTGCTGGTCGGCTACAACAAGTGCCGCGTCGAGTACATGACGCACGCCATCGGCGGCCTGTCGGAAAACGACTTCATCTGCGCGGCGAAGTGCGACGCGCTGTTCAGGCTTTGAAACGGGTCTTCAGCGGCTGGAACCTGACCGTCGTCCATCACTACCGCAACCTGCTCGAGGCGGAAGGCATCCGCGCGGTGGTGAAAAACCAGTATCTCTCTTCCGCCATGGGCGACCTGCCGCCCGCGGAATGCCAGGCGGAAGTTTGGGTGCTGAACGATGCCGACGCCGCGCGCGCCGAGCGCCTGCTCCTGCAGAGCACGCCGGCGGGCGCGGACTGGCGATGCCACTGTGGCGAACGCTTGGGCGCGCAGTTCACCCAGTGCTGGCAGTGCGGCGCCTATCGGCCGGCCTAGGCTAGAGCAGGCGCGCGAGGGTGAAGATCACCAGCACGAACACCCAGACCACTACGGCGCGCCACAGCAGGCCGACGGTGCTGTCCAGGAACGGCCCCTCGGCCGGCTCGCCGACGCCGAGCTCGGGCCGCGGCTGCATGCCCTCTACTTCCTGCACCGGCATGCCGAGGCGCACGCCCATGGCGCCGGCGCCGGCGGCAAGCACGATGCCCGCGTTCGGATCGGCCCAGCTGCTCGCCTGCGTGCGCCAGCAGTAGACCGCGTCCTCGAAATCGCCGACCACCGCGAACGCCGCGGCGCTCAGGCGCACCGCCGGCCAGTCGAGCACGTGGAAGATGCGCTGCGCGAAATCGCCGAAGCCACCGGCGTCCTGCCAGCGCCCGGCGAAGTAGGCGGCGAGGCGGTAGAGCACGGCGCCGCTCGGCCCGGGAAGCACGAGATACCAGAGGAGCACGCCGAAGACATGCCGGTGCGAGGCGAGCAGCGCCTCCTCGATCGTCAGGCGGATCACTTCCTCGCGCGCTCGCACGACGCCGGAGGCGCCGCGCCACTGGTCGAGCAGCATGCGCGCACGCTCGATGTCGCCGGACTTCACCGCGAGCTGGATGTCGGTGAAGTAGTGGCTGAACTGCCGGAAGCCGAGCGTGAGATAGAGCACCGCAACATTGAAGAGCAGCGCGAGGAGCGGATGCACGGCGCGCAGCAGGTAGTGCGCGAGCAAGGCCAGGAGCACCGGCGGCACGACCGCCACCAGCCAGGCGACGACGCCATGGCGGCGCTCGCCGCCGTTGAACGACTGCTCGAGCCAGCTCGCCCAGGCCGCGAGCGTGCCGTGCACCGCCTTTCTGTCACCGAGCGGCCGCCACTGCTCGATAACGAGCGCGGCGATGATCGCGAGAGCGCTCACGAGCCGATTCTACGGTAGAGGTTGACGAGCATGCCGTCGGTCGCGCCCCAGATGACGCGGCCCTGGTGCTCGATCTCGTAGTAGCCGACCGTGCGGCCGTTGATCTCGCGCGTAGCGCGGCGATGGTTCGCCGGGTCGAGCAGGAAGGCGAGCGGCACCTCGAACACCTCATCCACTTCGCGCGCATCGGGCACCAGCTCGAGCGGCGGCCGGATCACGCCGATCACCGGCGTCACGCGAAAGCCGGTGCGCGTCAGATACTCGGAGCAGCGCCCGAGCAGCTCGACGCGCGCGCGCGCGAGGCCGATCTCCTCCTCCGCTTCGCGCAGGGCGGTGTCCTCCGGCGTCGGGTCATCGGGCTCGGCGCGGCCGCCGGGAAAGCTGACCTGGCCGGAATGGGCCTTGAGGTGCACCGTCCGGCGCGTGAAGAGCACGGTGAGCCCGTCGGGATGGGCGATGATCGGCACTAGCACCGCGGCGGCGGTGACAGCCGCCGCGGCCCGGCCGCTGTCGTCGTCGCCGTAGACGGTCGCCGGGGACGTCGCGCGCGCAAGGCGCGCCTTGAGCGCGGCGACGTCCAGTTCCACCGCTACGGAATGAGGATGACCGACCCGGTGGTCTTGCGGCCCTCGAGGTCGCGATGCGCATTCGCCGCCTCCTCGAGCTTGTAGCGCGCGGTCGTCTCGATCTTCACCTTGCCGGACTTGACGACGCTGAAGAGGTCGTTGGCGCGCTTCTCCAGGTCTTTGCGCGCCGCTATGTAGGTGCCGAGCGTCGGCCGCGTGACGTAAAGCGAGCCCTTGGTGGAGAGCACGCCCAGATTCACGGCGCCCACGGGGCCCGAGGCGTTGCCGAACGAAACCAGCAGGCCGCACGGCTGTAGGGCGTCGAGCGAGCCTTCCCAGGTGGACTTGCCGACCGGGTCGTAGACCACCGGCACTTTCTTGCCCTTGGTGATCTCCTTCACCTTCTCGACGAAGTTCTCAGTCGAGTAGTTGACGACGTGCTTGTAGCCGTGCGATCTGGCGAGCTTGGCCTTTTCATCGGAGCCAACGGTGCCGATGGCGTTGACGCCGAGCTTTTTCAGCCACTGGCCGGCGATCAGGCCGACGCCGCCGGCGGCGGCGTGCCAGAGCACCGTCTCGCCTTTCTTCACCTTGTAGGTGGAGAAGATGAGGTAGTGCACCGTGAGGCCCTTCAGCAGCATCGAGGCGGCCTGCTCGTCGCTGATGCCCTTGGGCAGCTTGACTACGCGATCGGCCGGCACGACCCGCGCCTCGCAATACGAGCCGGGGAGGCCGGTGTACGCGACGTGATCGCCGGCCTTCAGCCCCTTCACGCCCTTGCCCACGGCGTCCACTACGCCCGCGCCTTCGTTGCCGGCGACCATCGGCAGCTGCATCGGGTAGAGGCCCGAGCGCTGGTAGGTGTCGACGAAATTGACGCCGATGGCGGTATGCCGGATGCGGATCTGCCCCGCACCGGGATCGCCGACCGGGACATCGTCGAGCTGCAGAACTTCCGGACCGCCCTGCTTATGAAAACGGATTGCCTTGGCCATGCGTTTTTCTCCGATGAATGGATTGACTATTCTTTGCGCGAGGCGTCGCCGCCGCTCGCCGTGCGCATCGCCGCGAGCGCGGCGCGTTGCAGCTCCAAACCCTGGATCGAGAACTTCACCATGTTGAGGTTCATATTGAGCCAGGCCTCGACCGAGCGCAGCTCGGCGATCCGCTTGTCGACCTCCTGCGGATCGAAGGTCGGCATGGCCATGCCCGGCAACGGCACGCCGAGCCCGCCCCACAGCCGGCGGAACATCTCGAAAGGATCCTGCGGCGCGTCCTCAGGCATAGGCTCTCTCCTCCGGCGCACCGAAGAACTCGCGCACTTCCGCCTCGCGGCTGATGGTGTCCTGGTAGCCGAGATCGATCAGCGCGCGGCAGAACGACCGCTCGAAGAGCAGGTAGCTTGCCAGGTTCGATCCCGAACGATTCAGCGCGCCCGTCGGCTTGAGGATGAAGCGCACGGTGGCCGGCAGCTCGTGCAGGAAGCGCGCGGCGATGCGCTCGATCGGCTGCGACGGCGTGATGAACAGAACCTTCACCGGGCGCAGGTTCACGTGCGAGTCGACCAGGCGCTCGGGCGGTATCAGCTGCACCGTGCGGTTGATGCGCTCCAGGCGCTCGATGTCGACCGCCAGGCTGTCGAGGAAGATCGAGTTCAGCGCGTGGCCGGCGATCTGCGCGAGCGACGGATAGATGGTCGAGCGCGCACGGTTCTGCTCGTGGTTTTGACGGCCGGTGCCGACGATCAGCACCCGGT
>JAEKLK010000035.1 GCA_019509895.1 Betaproteobacteria bacterium
AGATCGTCGAGGAAGCACGATGAATTTTTTTGCCGAGCCCCTGACAACCGGGTCGCGCGCGAAGCGAGCGGGGGGTTTTGTTTTCAGTCACGAAACCCCCCGGCGCTGCGCGCCACCCCCCTTATCAGGGGGGCAAGAAGGATGAGTGAATTCTTTGCCATGGGCGGGTACGCCTTCTATATCTGGGGCTCGTACGGGGTCACGTTCGCGCTTCTCGGGCTCGAGGTGGTGCTCTTGCTGAAGAGGAAACGTGAAGCCAAGGCATAAGCGCTTCGCCTGGATCGCGCTCGGCCTGGTGGCGCTCGGCATCGCCACGGCGCTCGTGCTGACGGCGTTCAACCGCAACCTGGTGTTCTTCTTTACGCCGTCGCAAGTGGCGGCGAAAGAGGCGCCGGTCGGGCGAACCTTCCGCATCGGCGGCATGGTGGTGCCCGGCAGCGTCAAGCGCGAGGGCGTCGAGGTGCGCTTCGCCGTCACCGACACGGCGAAGAGCATTGCGGTCGTGTACCGCGGCCAGCTGCCGGACCTCTTCCGGGAGGGCAAGGGCGTCGTCGCGCAGGGCAATCTCGGCCCCGACGGGCTCTTCACGGCGCGCGAGGTGCTCGCCAAGCACGACGAGAACTACATGCCACCCGACGCCGCGCACGCGCTCGAGCAGGCGAAGAAAGCTCAGAAAACGGTGCAGATGCCATGATCCCCGAGCTCGGCCAATTCGCGCTCGCCCTGGCGCTGGCAGTGGCGATTGCGCAGGCGATCGTGCCGCTCGTCGGCGCGGCGCGCGGCGACGCGGCATGGATCGCGCTCGCGCGACCGACGGCGCAGACGCAGGCATTGCTCGTCGCGTTCGCCTTCGGCTGCCTGACGCACGCGTTCGTCGCCAACGATTTTTCGGTCGCCTATGTCGCGGCGCATTCCAACAGCGCGCTGCCGCTCCACTATCGCATTTCCGGCGTGTGGGGCGGCCACGAGGGCTCGCTCCTTCTCTGGACGCTGATGCTGGGCGTCTGGATGAGCGCGGTCAGCCTGTTCAGCGGCCACCTGCCCGAGGAGATGACAGCGCGCGTGCTCGGCGTAATGGGACTGGTCAGCGCGGGATTCCTCGCCTTTCTGCTGTTCACTTCGAACCCATTCGACCGGCAGTTCCCGGCGGCGGCCGACGGCCAGGACCTGAATCCGCTGCTGCAGGACCCGGGGATGGTGCTGCATCCGCCGATGCTCTACATGGGGTACGTCGGCTTCTCGGTCGCCTTTGCTTTCGCCATCGCGGCGCTCCTTTCCGGGCGGCTCGATGCCGCTTGGGCGCGCTGGTCGCGGCCCTGGACCACGGTCGCGTGGTGCTTCCTCACGGTGGGCATCGCGCTCGGCTCGGGCTGGGCGTACTACGAGCTCGGCTGGGGCGGCTGGTGGTTCTGGGATCCGGTAGAGAACGCGTCCTTCATGCCCTGGCTCGTTGGCACGGCGCTGATCCACTCGCTCGCGGTGACCGAGAAGCGCGGCAGCTTCCGCAGCTGGACGGTGCTGCTCGCGATCATCGCCTTCGGCCTTTCGCTGCTCGGCACGTTCCTCGTGCGCTCGGGCGTGCTCACCTCCGTGCACGCGTTCGCGGTCGATCCAAAGCGCGGCATCTTCATCCTCGGCCTGTTCACGCTCTTCATCGGCGGCGCGCTCGCGCTCTATGCCTGGCGCACCTCGCGCATCGGCCTCGGCGGCGACTTCGCGCCGCTTTCGCGCGAGTCGCTGCTCCTCGCGAACAACGTGCTGCTCACGGCGGCCGGTGCCTCGGTGTTCCTCGGCACGCTCTACCCGCTCGCGATCGACGCGCTCGGCGTCGGCAAGATCTCGGTCGGCCCCCCGTACTTCGAGACGGTGTTCGTGCCGCTCATGGTGCCGGCGCTCTTCCTCATGGGTGTCGGCCCGCTCGCGCGCTGGAAGCGCACCAGCCTGCCGGAGCTCGCGGTGCTCCTCCGCTGGGCGCTTGGCGTGAGCATTGCTGCCGGCCTGCTGCTGCCGTTCGCGTTCGGCCAGTGGCATGCGCTCACCGGTCTTGGCCTGGCGCTCGCGCTGTGGGTCGCGATCACCGGCGTCCTCAGCCTGCGCAAGCGCCCGCGCGGCTCGCGCGCGTATCTCGGCATGGTGGTCGCCCACCTCGGCGTCGCGGTGTTCGTCGTCGGCGTGACGCTGGTGAAGAGCTACGAGAGCGACCAGGACGCCAACATGAAACCCGGCGATGTGGTCGAGCTCGGGGGCTATGCCTTCCGCCTGGATGACGTGACGAACCAGCGCGGTCCGAACTACATCGCGGCGCGCGCCACCATCACCGTGACTCGCAACGGAAAAACCGAAACCGTGCTGCATCCCGAAAAGCGACTCTACGTCGTGCAGAACATGCCGATGACCGAGGCGGCGATCCAGCCGGGGCTGACGCGCGATCTCTATGTTTCGCTCGGCGATCCGCTGGAGAACGGCGCCTGGCTGGTGAAGGTGCAGCACAAGCCCTTCATCGACTGGATCTGGGGCGGCTGCCTGATCATGGCGCTCGGCGGGCTGCTGGCCGCCGCCGACCGGCGCTACCGCGTACAGGTCCCGGCGGCACGGGCTGATGCGGTCCAGGTACGCGCTTGAACAAGGCCGGCTGGACGCTCGGCGTCTTCGCCGCGCTGGTGCTGCTGCTCGCCATCGGCCTGCGGCTGAATCCGCGCGAAGTGCCCTCGCCGCTGATCGGCAAGGCAGCGCCCCCTTTCGACCTGCCGCTCCTCCAGCAGCCGGACAAACGCTTCAGCGAAAAGCAGATGCTCGGCCGCGTCTGGATACTGAATGTCTGGGCGTCGTGGTGCCCGCCGTGCCTGGTGGAGCATCCGGTCGTCACGCGCGTCGCCCGGGCTGGCCTCGCGCCGGTGATCGGACTCAATTACAAGGACGCGCGCGAGGAGGCGCTGCCGTGGCTCGAGCGTAACGGCAATCCCTACCAGCTCATCGTCTACGACCGCGACGGGCGCATCGGCATCGACTACGGCGTCTACGGCGTGCCGGAAACCTACGTCATCGACCGCCAGGGCGTGATCCGCTACAAGCATATCGGACCGCTTACCGCCGAGGTCGTGCAACAGAAAGTGGAACCGCTGGTAAAGGAGCTCACCGGCCGATGATCTCCTCTTTCTTCGCCCCCCTAATAACGGGGGTGGCGCGCAGCGCCGCAGGGTTTTGTTTGCTCGCCACGCTCGCCCTGCACGCACTCGCGGACGATGCGTCGCTCGAGCGCCGCGCGCTGGCACTGGAGCGCGAGCTGCGCTGCCTGGTGTGCCAGAACCAGACGCTCGCAGAGTCGAACGCGCCGCTGGCGCTGGATCTGCGCGGCCAGATCCGCGAGCAGCTCGCCGCAGGCAAGTCGGAGCGCGAGATCACCGACTATATGGTGGCGCGCTACGGCGACTTCGTGCTCTACCGGCCGCCGCTCAAGAGCACCACCGTGCTGCTTTGGGTCGGGCCGTTCGCGTTTCTCCTCGGCGGCTTCTATCTGCTCGCACGCGTGCTGCGCCGTCGGCGCATCGGCGCGCCGCAGTTGAGCGACGCCGATCGCAGCCGCGCAGCCAAGCTACTGGAATGATCGCTTTCGCGCTCGCCGCGGCGGCGCTTGCCGCGCTCGCGATCGTGCTGGTGCTGCGGCCGCTGCTCATGCGCGGCGCGGGCCGGAGCGTTTCGCGCCGTGAGGCGAACATCGCCATCTACAGGGACGAGCTGCGCGAGCTCGATGCCGACCTTGCCGCCGGCACGCTGGCGCGCGCCGACTACGATCGCGCGCGTCTCGAGCTCGAAGGGCGCATGCTCGAGGACGTCGACGTGGCCGATACGGCACCGACGGCAGGCCGCGGGCGGCATGCGGCGCTCGCCCTCGGCATCGCGCTGCCGCTCGCGGCGCTGCTCGTCTACCTCGCGACCGGCACGCCGGCCGCGCTCGACCCGCGCAACAGCGCGCCCGACATGGCGCAGGTCGAGTCGATGGTGGCGCGGCTCGCGGCGAAGCTGCGCGAGAACCCCGACGACGTCGAAGGCTGGAAGCTCCTCGGGCGCTCGTACAGCGCGATGGGCCGATTCCCGGAGGCGGTGAACGCGTTCGCCAAGGCGGCCGAGCGGGCGCCGCGCGACGCTCAGCTGCTCGCGGACTTTGCCGACGCGCTGGCGATGGCGCGTGGACAGCGGCTCGACGGCGAGCCGGAGAATCTCATCGCGCGCGCACTCGAGATCGATCCGAACAACCTGAAGGCGCTGGCGCTCGCCGGCACGGTGGCCTACCAGCGGCAGGACTACGCCAGGGCGGGCGAGCTCTGGGGCCGCATGCTGCCGCTCGTGCCGGAGGGCTCCGAGGATGCGCGCGCCATCGCCGAGAACGTCGCCGAGGCGAAGAAGCTCGCCGCCATCGGCGGCGCCAAGCCGAACAAGGACCAGAAGGGCGCGCAGGTGGCGAAGGCGCACCCCGGCGTGCGCGGCACCGTGGCGCTCGCGCCGCAGCTGCGACAGCAGGTGAAGCCGGACGATCTGGTTTTCGTCTTCGCGCGCGCGGTCGACGGCCCGCCCATGCCGCTCGCCGTGCTGCGCGCGCGCGCCGCCGATCTACCGCTCACGTTCTCGCTGAACGACGCCATGGCGATGGCAAGCGGCATGACCGTATCGGCCTTCCCGCGTGTGATCGTTACGGCACGCGTTGCCAAGAGCGGCAGCGCCAAGCCGGCGCCCGGCGATCTGCAGGGCGAGAGCAAGCCGGTCGCGAACGACGCGAGCGGCGTCGATGTGCGCATCGACTCGGTGGTTCGATAGCAAATCGAATCGTAGTTGCCGCGAAGCCGGGAAGGAGGTACTCGCATGCTGCCGTCACGAGGACAATTCCGGCCCTGCACTAGCCCGGGCTATTGAAACCGCGGGCGCGCGGGTGTAAGAAGGTCCCTCAGAGGAGGGGATATGAAATCACTCGGCGCGCTCGCGCTATCGCTTTGCCTTGCACTTGTGTCAGCCACCGCCCTGGCTTGGGACCGCGGCGAGGTAGACACCTTCGCCACGCTGCCCTCGGGGATAAAGAACCCGGAAGGCATTACGGTCGGCCCGCATGGCGATCTATTCGTCACTTCGTTCGCCGTGACAGCGCCCGACACGGATTTGGGGAAAGTGGTCGTGTTCGACGCCGATGGGCGGCTGCGGCGCGTGCTGGAGGTGGAAGGGTCGAGCAAGCTTCTCCTCGGTATCGCTTTCCATCCGAAGACCCACGACCTGCTGGTGATCGACTTCGGTGCCGGCAAGGTACTGAAAGTCAATCCGGTCAACGGCAAATCCAGCGTCTTCACCTCCATCGGCAGCGGCTCGGGACTGAACGCGCTCGCCTTTGACCAAGCCGGCAACGTCTACATTTCCGACTCGTTCCAGGGCGTGGTGTGGCGCACCGGCGCGCAAGGCGGCGTTGCGACGCGCTGGGTCGACGATGCTCTCCTGCGCACGACCGGCACGCCGCCGTTCGGCGCCAACGGCATGGATTTCGACAGCAAGGGCCGCCTCTACGTCGCCAACACCGGCGACGACCGCGTGATTCGCATCCCGGTGGCGGCCGGGACCGCGGGCACGCCGGAAGTGTTCGTCAACAGCGTGAACGGCGCCGATGGCCTGTTCATAGACGAGCACGACAACGTCTGGGTATGCGCGAACCAGGCGGACGAGATGGTAGTGATCGATCCGACCGGCCGCGCCATCGCCAAGCTTGGCGACTTCGATGGCATCGACAGGAGCGGCCGGCCGCGCGGGCTGCTGTTCCCGGCGAGCGCCGTGCGCTCCGGCGATTCGATCTACATCACGAACCTTTCGCTCGACATCCGGCTCTTCGGCCTGCCCCAAGCGGTCGACACGCAGTGGGCGGCGGAAGTGACGCGCCATACCATCGCGCGTATCCCGGCCCGCATTCCGCGCTAGCGAAAGCGCGGAAACCCGAAGCGGAGCTCGCCGGCGTCGAGCTCCGCTTTGACCCAGCTCACGAAAGGCGAGCCCCAGACTTCCAGGCGACGCACGCCGGGGATCGGCTCGTCGTCGTGGTAGACGTGCGAGTCGCCATGCACGAGAAAGACTTTCCCGGGCAGGCGCGCGCCGAAGCGCGCGAGGCGCTCGCGTAATTCGGCGAAGCCGTCGTGCGGCAGGACGATGAACGGGTCGGCCTGCATGAAGAACACCATCGTCAGCCCGCGCCTTTGGGCGATCGCGGCGCTTTCGTCCATCCATGAGTACACCGCGCGCATGCGCGCGGTGTACTCGGCCAGATTCGCCACGTTGTTGTTGCTGCCCTGCACGTTGAGCGTGACGAAGAGCAGACCGGCGGCTTCCCAGCGCATGTGCTCGCAGTACTCGCCGGCTTGCGCCTCGACCGCGAGCGCCGGAGCGCAGAAGTACTTGCGCCACGCCGCGAGCCGTCCGCGCTGATCCTGGCAGTCCACCCACTAGTTGTCGCCCGGAATGACGACCGCCTTCCACTTGAGGCGCGCGAACTGCTGCTTGCGCGACTCGAGCCAGGCGTCGGTGCAGCCGGTTCGCCCCGCGCCGATGTCGCCGACGTGCACGACGAAATCGAGCCGCTCCTCGCGGTTCATGTCGTCGATCAGCAGATCGAGCCGCTGCACCTCGCGGGCGTTGTAGGGCGTATCGCCGAGCAGGCCGAACGCCACGCCGGCCGCGGGCGCGTGCGCGCAACCGGCAAGCATGCAGAAAAATAGGGACAGTCCCCAAAAAACAGGAACAGTCCCTATTTTTCTGCTAGATGCCGTAGGCCTTGCGAAGGAGCGTAAGCGGATGCGCCTTTATAGCGCCTTTGGCCTCTTCGCCCATCCCTTGCATGATGTGGCGCGCGGCGATCGGACAGTCGGAGCTCACGTAATTGGCCTCAGCCGCCGCCATCTGGCGGAACACCGGGCGACCGATCTTCATGCTGTTCTCGAAGTACTCGCTTTTCACGCCCCACGTGCCATCGTGTCCTGAGCAGCGCTCGACCACCGTCACCTGCGTGCCGGGCACGAGCTCGAGCGCCTCGCGCGTCTTCTGCCCCATGTTCTGCACGCGCGAGTGGCACGGCATGTGGTACGCGATCTTCCCCAGCGGCTGCTTGAAATCGGTCTTCAGCAGGCCATCACGCCTGCGCGCCATCAGGTACTCGAAGGGATCGAACATCGCGTCGCGCACCGCGATGGTGTCCGGGTCCTGCGGGTACATGAGCGGCAGCTCCTGCTTGAACATCAGGGCGCAGGAGGGCACCGGCGCCAGTATCGCGTAGCCCTC
>JAEKLK010000036.1 GCA_019509895.1 Betaproteobacteria bacterium
TCGACCGGATGGGCTGGATGCCGCCGATCGTCTCGCACTGGGGCCCCGCGGGCGGGCGCTTCACCGAGCTCGCCGGTCCGAGCGCAAAGAACGTGCATTTCGTGCAGACCTATAGCTTCTTCGGAAACCAGTCCGCGGTGGGCGCCAAGGTGCTGAAGGCGCTGATGTCGAAGTACCCGGACATCAAGGGTCCCGGCGATGTCACGCCGGCCGTCGGCGTTGCGAACGCCTACGACGCGATGATGCTGACCGCGATGGCGATCAACCAAGCCGGCTCGACCGGTGGCAAGGCGATCCGCGACGGCTACTACAAGATCGATCGCTACGACGGGCTGATCAAGAGCTACACGAAGCCTTTCACCCCGCAGCAGCACGACGCGCTGAACGAGCACGACTACGTTTGGGCGCAGTTCATCGACAATCAGATCGTGCCGGTCGGCATAAAGCAGTAGTTCGAGTTCTGGGCCCGTCCCCGGATTCATGATCGGCTCCGCGCTCGTCTCCGGTCTCGGGCTCGGCAGCATGTACGGGCTGCTGGCGCTCGGCTTCTACGTCACCTACGCGGTGTCGAGCACCGTCAATTTCGCGCAGGGCAGCTCGATGATGCTCGGCGCGGTCTTCACGTACACGTTCGCGGTGCGGCTCGGCTGGCCGTTCGCGCCGGCGGCGCTCCTGGCCCTCCTTCTTTGCGCGCTGTACGGCCTGCTGGTGGAGGTGCTCGCCGTGAGGCCGTTCGCGCGCCGGGGCTCCAATGCCTGGCTCATGGCGACCGTGGCGCTCGGCATCATCGCCGACAACAGCGTCCTCTTCACTTTCGGCAAGGAGCCGCGCGGTCTCGCGCTGCCGTGGGCCTCGCGCGCTACCGAGGTGCTCGGACTGCACGTCTCGCTTCTGCAGCTCGCGATTCCGGCCGTGGGCCTGGCGCTCGCGGCGGCATTGCACGAATTCTCGCGGCGCACGCGCCTTGGCAAGGCGATGCTGGCGGTGGTGCAGAACGCCGATGCCGCGCGGCTGATGGGCATCAACGTGCCGCTCGCGATCATGGCGGCGTACGCGGTGTCGGCGGTATTTGCCGGCGTTGCCGGGATCATGATCGCGCCGCTTTTCAATGTGCACTCGGACATGGGCACGGTGTTCGGCCTGAAGGCGTTCGCCGTCGCCATCCTCGGCGGCATCACCAGCGCCTGGGGCGTGATGCTCGCCGGACTGCTCTTCGGCGTGGTGGAATCGCTCACCAGCGCGCTCCTGGGCTCGGCCTACACGCAGATCGTCACGTTCATGCTGGTGATCGTCGTGCTGGCGCTGATGCCGAACGGCCTCTTCGGGCGCGCGGAGCTGAAGAAGGTATGAAGGCGGCGCAGCTTATCGCCGCGTTTGCCGCCGCGATCGCCTTCACTGCGCTCGCCAACAGCTATTACGTGTTCATCATGGCAACGCTCGCGCTCACCGCTGTCGCCGGTATCGGCCTCAATGTGCTGCTCGGGCTCACCGGGCAGGTGTCGTTCGGCCATGTCGGCTTCTATGCCATCGGCGCCTACGCGATCGCGGTCCTGACCGTGGCAGCCAAGTGGAGCTTCTGGGCGGCGCTGCCGGTGGCCGCGCTCCTCGCCGCCGGCACCGGTGCGCTGCTCGCGCTGCCGGCCATGCGCGTGCGCGGGCCTTATCTCGCGATGGTGACGATCGCGTTCGGTTTCGTGGTCGAGAACGTGGCGGTCGAGTGGCGCGGCGTGACCGGCGGTCAGAGCGGCCTCATGGGCGTGCCCGGGCCTACGATTGCCGGCATGGCGTTCGGCGAGCGCGGCGTCGCCATCGCGAGCATCGTGCTCGCGGCGCTCGCGACCTGCGGCTTCTCGTTTCTGGCGCGCAGCCGCTGGGGCGCGGCAATGCGCGCTGTGAAGGATTCGGAAACAGCGGCCGAATCGATCGGCCTCTCGCCCGTGCGCATCAAGACGCTCGCCTTCGCCGTCTCGGCGCTCTGCGCCGGCGTGGCCGGCGCCTTCTTCGCGGCGCTGTCGGGGTTCGTCACGCCCTCCACGTTCGCCTTTTCGCAGTCGATCCTCTTCGTGCTGGTGGTGATCATCGGCGGCGCCGGCTCGCTCGCCGGGCCGCTCGCCGGCGCGGCGATCGTCGTGCTGCTGCCCGAAGTGCTCGCCGCGCTCGCCGAATACCGGCTGCTTTTCTTCGGCGCGCTGCTCCTTGCGGTCCTGTGGCTCGCACCCGATGGCGTGACCGGTGTGGCCGCGCGCTGGGCGGCGCGGCGGCGAAAGCCGCGCTTCGCGGCGGCCGGTGAAGCAGTGACTGCCCCGCGCGAGCCACTTGCATTGCAAGCGCGCGGGCTCGGCATCGCCTTCGGCGGTGTGCGCGCGGCGAGCGATGTCTCGCTCATCGCGTCACCCGGCAACGTGACGAGCCTCATCGGCCCGAACGGCGCCGGCAAGACGACCGTGCTCAACATGCTGAGCGGCTTCTATCGGCCCAATACGGGGACGATCGCCATCGGCGGAAGACCGGTACAGGGCCTGCCGGCCTGGCGCATCGCGCGCGCCGGCATCGCGCGCACCTACCAGACCACGCAGCTGTTCGGCACGATGAGCGTCGCCGACAACCTCGCTATCGCCGGCGGCGATGAAGCGTTGCTCGCCTTCGTCGGCTATCGCGGCGACCTCGACGCGCCCGCGGCCAGCCTGCCGCATGTCGACAAGCGCCTGGTGGAAATTGCCCGCGCGCTGGCGACGCGACCGTCGGTGCTGCTGCTCGACGAGCCGGCCGCGGGCCTGGCGCGCGAAGACAAGGCGCGACTTGCCGGTCTCCTGCGCCGCATCGCTGAAAGTGGCATTGCCGTCGTTCTCGTCGAGCACGACATGCCGGTGGTGATGGGCATTTCCGATACCGTCATCGTGCTCGATGCCGGTGTGGTCATCGCCGCCGGCGCGCCGGCAGCGGTGCAGCGCGACCCCGCGGTGCGCAAGGCGTACCTCGGCGACGAGGCCGGTCCCGCATTGGGCAGGCAGGGACCCGCGGCGGCGGGCGAGCCGTACCTGAGCGTGGGAAGGCTCGAGGCCGGTTATGGAGCCGAGCCGGTGCTCAAAGGCATCGATCTAGAGGTGCGAAGGCGCGAGCTGGTGGCCGTGCTCGGCGCCAATGGCGCCGGCAAATCGACGCTGATGCGCGCGATTTCAGGGCTGCTTCGCCCGGTGGCCGGCGCCGTTTCGGTAGACGGAAAAGACATTGCACGCCTGCCAGCGCACAAGGTAGCGGCGCTCGGCGTGTCGCTCGTGCCGGAGGGCCGTCAGGTGTTCCCCGAGCTCTCGGTGCTCCACAACCTCGAGCTCGGCGCATTTCGGCGGCGCGAGAACGTGGCTGCCGAAATCGAAGGGATGCTTGAGCGCTTTCCGCGCCTGCGCGAGCGACTGCACCAGCGCGCCGGCCTCCTTTCCGGCGGCGAGCAGCAGATGCTCGCCATCGCACGCGGCCTGATGGCGCGGCCGAAGCTGCTGCTGCTCGATGAGCCGTCCCTCGGCCTCGCCCCGGCGGTGATCCACGATCTTTTCGCCGCGCTCGAGCGGCTGCGCGCCGAGGCGGCGACCATCCTGCTCGTCGACCAGATGGCGGGTCTGGCGCTGGCATTGGCGGATCGCGCCTACGTCATCGAAAGCGGACGCATCGTGGCATCGGGGCAGGCGAGCGAAATCGCCGCGACCGGCGCGCTGGAAAAGGCCTACCTCGCCATAAACTAGCCGGACACAACCCTCGAGGAGGCGCGATGAGCATCGTGCGGCACGATCCGAGCAGCATCCTTTCGCAGGCGGTGGAGCACGCCAGCACCGTGTATCTCGCCGGCGTGGTGGCGAAAGACCTGGCGAAGGACGTCAAGGGGCAGACGAAGGAAGTGCTGGACGAAATCGACCGGCTGCTCGCCAAGTGCGGCTCGCACAAGTCCAAGGTTCTGCAGGCGCAGATCTGGGTGACCGACATCCGCAACCGCGCGCCGATGAACGAAGTCTGGACCGCCTGGACCGACCCAAAGAACCTGCCGGCGCGCGCCTGCGTCGAGGCGAAGCTCGCCGATCCGCGCGCACTGGTCGAAATAATGGTGATCGCCGCCAAATAGTTGGCATTCGGCCGCAGGTTCTCCGTGGCCGGGCGCCCGGCCGGCCACTTAAGATGCGGCCGGGAGGAGCGCCATGATCGTCAGCATCCGGGACGTGAGCGCGCGCTGCGCGAGCTGCGGCGGCACGGAATTCCGCCAGCTCGACGCGGGCGCGGTGCGCCCGGCGACGCGCATGGCCTGCGTGCAGTGCAATAGCACGACGACCTACCGGGAGCTGCTGGACTCGATCGGCGAGGAGGCGATGCGGCGCGCAAACGAGGCGCTTGCAAAGCTTAAGAAAAACTCCCCGCGCCGCAGGAAATCCCGCAAATAGCCTTTCAATGTTTCAACGTCTCCCGCTATCGCGGGCGGCGCAGTCTTTCTATCGTCGCAGCATGAAATCACCCGCGGTGCTTCTCGTCGGCAAGACGCGCGCCGAATCGACTCTCGCCTCGGCGGCGCTCTATTGCGCCGGTGCGCGCATCGTCACTTCGAAGCCCGATCTGGCGTTGCTGGTGGAAGCCAAAGCGACCTCGGCGCTGCCGAAGCGGCTGGACGTGCCGCTGGTCGCCATCGTGCGTCCTGGAGAAAAGCGCAAGGCGCTCGCCGCCGGCGCAGACGCCGCCTACACGCGCCCGACGCAATGGAAGGCTTACTCGCGCCTGGTTGAGCGCGTGCTGGCCGAATGGGCGCCTACTCGAAAAGGCGCAAGACCGCGTCGAGGCCGCAATAGCTGATCGCGCAGCTCGCTTGCGCGCGAACCACCGGCTTTGCGTGAAAGGCGATCGACGTTCCCGCCCGGTTCATCATCTTCAGGTCGTTCGCGCCGTCGCCGATCGCAACCGTCTGCTCGCGCAAAGCGCCAAGCGCCTGCATCACGGCGCCGAATTTCGCCGCCTTCGCCTCGGCATCCACGATCTCGCCTAGCACCTGGCCGGTGAGCCGGCCCGCACTCACTTCCAGCTGGTTGGAGATGGTGTAGTCGATGCCGAGGCGCGCCTTTAGCCGCTCGGTGAAAAACGTGAAGCCGCCAGAGACGAGCAACAGCCTGACGCCGTCGCGCTTGCACGCTGCGATCAGCTCCTCGGCACCCGGTGTCAGCCTGAGCCGGTCCTCGTACACCTGCGCCAGCGCCTTGTCCGGTAGCCCGGCGAGCAGCGAGACGCGCTTTCGCAGGCTCTGCGGATAGTCGAGCTCGCCGCGCATCGCCTGGGCCGTGATCGCGGCGATCTCGCTCTTGCGGCCGGCGAGATCGCCGAGCTCGTCGATGCACTCGATGGTGATCAGCGTCGAGTCCATGTCCATGGCGAGCAGCTTGAGATCGGCGAAGCGCCGGCCCTCGGGTATGAAGGCGAAGTCGAGCCGCTCGCGCTCGCAATAGGGCGCAATGCCATCGGCTGGCGCAGCCTTGCGGATCCGCCAGGCGCACTCGGCGATTTTCTCCACGGTGGTGGAACCGGCGAGCCGCGCCAGCTCGTCGGCCTGCGCGGCCTTCGCGGCCGGCCCCTGGACGACGAGGTTCACGCCGCGAGCTGCAGCAGGATGTCCTTCACCGCCTGCGCGCGCTCCTGCCAGGCCGGAATCTTCGCCTCGACGCGCAGGCGATCGGGGCCTGCGAGGCGCGCCGCGCGGCCTTTCTTGCGGATGAACTCGATCACCTTGCTGCCGTCGAGCGGCGGGTTCTTGATGAACTGCAGCTGCACCGCCTCGTGCGTCGCATCGACGCGCGCGACGCCGAGCGGGCGCGCGGCCAGGCGCACCTGGTGGCAGGCGATGAGCGCACGCGCGGGATCCGGCATCTCACCGAAGCGGTCGACCAGCTCCTCGGCGAGCGCCTCGAGCGCTTCGCGGCTTTCGGCATCGGCAAGGCGCTTGTAGATGGACAGGCGCTCGTGTACGTCGCTGCAGTAGGTCTCCGGAAGCAGCGCCGGCACGTGCAGGTTCACCTCGGTGGAGATGTCCACCGCATCGTCGACGTCTGCCGCCTTGCCCGCCTTCAGCCGCCGCACGGCGCGCTCGAGCATGCGTGTGTAGAGCGAGAAGCCGACCTCCTGGATCTCGCCCGATTGCTCATCGCCCAGGATCTCCCCCGCGCCGCGGATCTCGAGGTCGTGCATCGCCAGATAGAAGCCCGAGCCCAGCTCCTCCATCATCTGGATTGCTTCCAGCCGCTTGAGCGCGTTCTTGCTGAGCGCCTCTTCCGGCGGCGTCAGCAGATACGCGTACGCCTGATGGTGCGAGCGGCCGACGCGGCCCCGCAGCTGATGGAGCTGGGCGAGACCGAAGCGGTCGGCACGGTTGATGACCATCGTATTTGCCGTCGGAATGTCGATGCCCGTCTCGATGATCGTGGAGCACAACAGCACATTGGCGCGCTGCGCGGTGAAATCGCGCATCACGCGCTCGAGCTCGCGCTCGGGCATCTGACCGTGCGCGATGGCGATGCGCGCTTCGGGCAGAAGCCGCGCCAGGCGCTCGCGCATCCGCTCGATCGAATCAACTTCGTTGTGCAGAAAATACGCCTGCCCGCCGCGCTTGAGCTCGCGCAGCAGCGCTTCGCGGATCAGGCCCTCGGAGAAAGGCGCGACGAAGGTCTTGATCGCCAGGCGTTTCTCCGGCGCCGTGGCGATCACCGAGAAGTCGCGAATGCCCTCGAGCGACATCGCGAGCGTACGCGGTATGGGCGTCGCGGTCAGCGTCAGCACATCCACCTCGGCGCGCAGCTTCTTCAGCGCCTCCTTCTGGCGCACGCCGAAGCGGTGCTCCTCGTCGATGATGACGAGTCCGACCCGCGGCAGCTTGACGTCGCGCCCGAGCAGCTTGTGTGTGCCGATGACGATATCGAGCTCGCCTTTACCCAGCCGCTCGAGGATCTCGTTCGACTGCTTGGCGGTCTTGAAGCGCGATAGCTCGGCGATGCGTACCGGCCATTCGGCGAAGCGATCGTTGAAGGTGTGGAAGTGCTGCTCGGCGAGCAGCGTCGTCGGGCAAAGGACCACCACCTGCTTGCCGTCGGCGACCGCGATGAACGCCGCGCGCAGCGCCACTTCGGTCTTGCCGAAGCCCACATCGCCGCACACCAGGCGATCCATCGGCTTGCCGGCGGCCATGTCGGCGGTCACCGCCTCGATCGCCTGGGCCTGGTCGGGCGTTTCCTCGAAGCCGAAGCCGGACGCGAACGCCTCGAGGTCATGCTGGCGGA
>JAEKLK010000348.1 GCA_019509895.1 Betaproteobacteria bacterium
CACAGCGAGGCGCAGCTCGTCGTCGCAGACGCGCTGAGCGAACGCGTCGCGCCGGCCGCGGACAAGGCGGGACTTCGTATCGTTTCTTCGCAAGCCGAAGAGCTGCCGCCGCCGTGCCGCAAAGCATCCGGCAGTCGCGGCGAGAATGCCGAGTGCGGCCTCCTCTATACGTCCTGCACCACCGGCAAGCCGAAGGGTTGCATGCTCTCGAACGGGTACTTCTTCGGCTGGGGCGAGTGGTACGAGGCCCAGCGCGGCCTGATCTCGCTGCGCCGCGGAGAAGAGCGGCTGATGCAGGCGCTGCCGACCTTTCACATCAACGCGGTCGGCAATTCGTTCATGGGCATGGTGTTCACCGGCGGCGCGCAGGTCATGCTCGACCGCTTCCACTCGAGCACGTGGTGGCGGGATGCGCTCGAGACGCGCGCGACCTGCTTTCACTACCTGGGCGTGATTCCGGCAATGCTGATGAACATGCCGGCTTCAGAGCACGACCGGGCGCACCGCATGCGCTTCGGCTTGGGCGGCGGCGTGCACCCGTCGCACCACGCCGCCTTCGAGGCGCGCTTCGGCGTGCCGCTCGTCGAAGGCTGGGCGATGACGGAGACCGGCGGCGCCGGGCTGATGACGGCCAACGTGGAGCCGCGCCACGTCGGAAAGTGCTGCATCGGCAACCCGGACCGCCCCGGGCCGCCGCTCGAAGTGCGCGTCGCCGACGACGAGGGCAACGAGCTGCCGCGCGGCGAGCCGGGCGAGCTCCTCGTGCGCGCGAAAGGCGCGGACCCGCGGCGGCGGTTCTTCAACGGTTACTTCAAAGACGCAGCGGCCACCGAGAACACCTGGCGCGGCGGCTGGCTGCACACCGGCGACATCGTGGCGCAGGACGAGGAAGGGAGCATATTTTTCCTCGACCGCAAGAAGAACATCATCCGCCGCTCCGGCGAGAACATCGCCGGCATCGAGGTGGAAAGCGTGCTGCTCACGCATCCCGCGGTGGGCCAGGTGGCGGTGCTCGCGGCGCGCGACGAGATCCGCGGCGAAGAGGTCATGGCGGTGGTGGCGACGCGCCCCGGTTTCGCGCGCGATCGGGCGCTCGCCGAGTCGATCGCCGACCACTGCCTCACGCAACTCGCGTACTACAAGGCGCCCGGCTATGTCGCCTTCCGCGACCAGTTGCCCACTACGTCGACGCAGAAGGTCCGGCTGAGCGCGCTCGGCGAGCTGATCGCGAATCCGGCAGCGCAGGCCGACTGCTTCGATCTCCGCAGCCGCAAGCAGAAGCAGCGCACCGCCCGATGAAGCGGGCCGGCTACGAAGGCGTCGCGGTCGCGGTGCCGGTCACGATTCCGTACGTGCGCTATTCGATCCGTGGCGCGCACTGGTGGATCGGCCGGGCGATGGCCGAGCTTTGCCGCCGCGGCCGGGTGCGCAAGGAAGAGATCGACGGGCTATGCGTGGCGAGCTTCACGCTGACGCCGGACGTCGCCGTGGGACTGACGCAGCATCTCGGCATGTCGGTGCGCTGGCTCGATCACGTGCCGCTCGGCGGCGGTAGCGCGGTGGTAAGCCTGCGGCGCGCCGCGCGCGCGGTGCAGTCGGGCGACGCAAGCATCGTCGCCTGCGTCGCCGGCGACGCGAATCACGTCGACTCGTTCCGCCTCAACACCGCGAACTTCAGCTTGTTTGCGCGCGACGCGGTCTACGCCTATGGCTCCGGCGGCACCTATGGCAGCTTCGCCTTCCTCACCGAGCACTACATGCGCAAGTACGGCGCGACGCGCGAGGATTTCGGCAAGCTGTGCGTCGCGCAGCGGCAGAACGCGCTCAGGAACGCGAACGCGCTCTTCAAGAAGCCGCTGACGATGGAGGAGTACCTGAACGCCCGGCCGCTTGCGACGCCTGTACATCTCTTCGACGCGGTGATGCCGTGCGCCGGCGCCGACGCCTTTCTCGTCATGCGCAGCGACGAGGCCGAGGCGCGCGGCCTGCCGTGGGTGCGCCTGCTCGGCACCATGGAACGGCTGAATGCCTTTCCCCAGGACGCGGTGCAGGAACGCGGCGGCTGGGCGCTCGACCGCGACGAGGCGCAGTTCGTGCGCTCGCATACCTTCACCACCGATGGCAGCTTCCCCTTCAATACCGGCGGCGGCCAGCTTTCGGTCGGCCAGGCCGGCGCCGCGGGCGGCCACCTCGGTGTGGTAGAGGCGCTCCGCCAGCTAACCGGCGAATACCAGGGCGGCGCGGTCAAGGATGCGGAAGTGGGGCTCGTGAGCGGCTTCGGCATGATCAATTACGATCGGGGCCTCTGCTCCGGCGCCGCGATCCTCGCGGCCGGCAAGCGCCTCCAGTGACCACGCCACTCCAACGCCCGCGCCGGAAGAATCCGATCCTGCGGACGCGGCAGCCGACCGCGCCGCCCGCCACGCGCAGCCGCGTCGCCCTCGGGCTCACCGCCGCCGCTGCGCGCGGCGTGTTCGAGCTGCAGGTGTGCCGCGACTGCGGGACGACGCAATATCCGCCGCGCGAGGCGTGCCAGAACTGCCTGTCAGAACGCCTGGTCTGGAAGCCGCAGGACGGCCTCGGGGAGCTGGTATCCGAGACGACGCTGCATCTGAGCTACGAGCTTTTCTTCCGCGAGCGCACGCCGTGGCGGCTCGGCATGGTGCGCCTCGATTGCGGGCCGGTGCTGATCGCCCACCTGCATGGCGATGTGCCGCGCGCGCCCACGCGTGTGAAGGTCAACGCCTGCCTGGACAAGGCAGGCCAGGCGGCGCTCTTTGCCGTTCCCGAGAAAGAGACACCGAACATGGCAGACGATAGGCAGCTGCGAGAGATGACCTGCGATCCGAAATATCGCAAGGTGCTGGTCAGCGATGCGAAGACGGCGCTCGGGCAGGCGCTGGTGAAGTCACTGGTCGAGGCCGGCGCCGACCTGGTCTGGGCCGGTTACGCCGAGCCGTGGAAGAAGTTCGCCGGCTTCGATGATCTAAAGAAGCTGCCGCAGGTCGCGCTGGTGCCGCTCGACGTGACCGATTCGAAAAACGTGCGAGAACTCGCCGCCGAGATCGGCGGCCGCGTCGACATCCTGGTAAACACGGCCGAGCACCATCGCGCCTACGGCATCGCCAACCGGGCGGGCGTGGAGACCGCGCGCGCCGAAATGGACGTGAACTACTTCGGCTTGCTGCGGCTTGCGCAGGAATTCGCGCCGGCGATGCGCTCGCGCGGCGCCGACGGACTCTCAAGCGCCGTTGCCTGGGTGAACATTCTGTCCATCTATGCGCTGGCCAACTTCCCGCCGCACGGCACGTTCTCCGCGTCCAAGGCGGCGGCGCATTCGCTCGCGCAGTGCCTGCGCGCGGAGATGCGTCCGGCCGGCGTGCGGGTGCTGAACATCTATCCCGGCCCGATCGATGACGAATGGAACCAGCTCCTGCTGCCGCCGAAGCTGGCGCCCGCGGCGCTGGCGCGCGCGGTGACCCAGGCGCTCAAGCAGGGCGTCGAGGACCTCTATCCCGGCGACCTGGCGCAGGAATGGCTGGCGCGCTGGCGCGACAATCCCAAGGCCCTGGAACGAGAGATATCTACATGAAGGTGCTCACCGAATTGGCCTCCGCGCTTGCCGCGAGCCAAGTCCGCGTGGTCGACCTCACGCATACGCTGACGCCCGAGTTCCCGCAGATCACGCTGCCGCCGGAGCTCGGCCAGGCGTGGCCGTTCCGCGTCGAAGAGGTTTCGCGCTACGACGAGCGCGGACCCGCCTGGTACTGGAACAACTTTTCCTGCGGCGAGCACACCGGCACCCATTTCGATGCGCCGATCCACTGGGTGTCCGGCAAGGATTTGCCGAACAACTCGGTCGACACAATCCAGCCCGACCGCTTCGTCGGGCCCGCCTTCGTCATCGACTGCAGCAAGGAAGCGGCCGCCGACGCCGATTTCCTGCTGAAGAAGGAGCACCTCGTTGCCTGGGAGAAGAAGCACGGCCGCATCGCGCCGCGCTCCTGGGTCCTGATGCGCACCGACTGGTCGAAGAAGTGGCGCGACCCGGCCGCCTTCCAGAACTACGACGACGAAGGGCAGCACACGCCGGGGCCGGACATCGACGCGGTGAAGTTCCTGGCGGAGGAACGCGACATCCTCG
>JAEKLK010000037.1 GCA_019509895.1 Betaproteobacteria bacterium
ATGCGCTTGGCGAGGGCCCCCGCCGCGAGCTTGCACGCGCCGCCCGAGATAACGAGCGAGCGGCTCGCAAAGGTGCCCCAGCCATAAGGCGTCTGGTCGGTGTCGCCGTGCACGATGCGGATGCGCTCGGGTGGCACGCCGAGGCCGTCGGCGATGATCTGCGCGAGCGTGGTGCGCAGCCCCTGCCCGTGCGGCGAAGCGCCGATGCGCGCCACCACGTAGCCGGAGGGGTCCATCGCGATCTCCACCGTCTCGTAGCCCGGCACGATATCCATCTTGCGCGCGGCAAAGGCGCGGCTGCCATAGCCGGAGCGCTCGCTGAAGGCGGAGAACCCGAGACCTATGTAGCGTGCGTGTTCGCGCGCTCGTGCCTGCTCGTGGCGGAAGGCAGGCACATCGATCGCCTTCGCCGCGGCTTCGAGCGTCTGCAGGTACGAGCCTTCGTCGTACACCAGGCCCGAAGCGGACGTATAGGGGAACTTGCGGATCAGGTTGCGGCGGCGGATCTCGACCGGATCGATGCCGAAGCGCTTCGCCGCCGTATCCATCAGGCGTTCCAGCGTGAAGGTGAGCACCGGGCGCGACACGCCGCGATACGGCGCCATCATGCAGGTGTTGGTCGCGACGCCGCGCGCGCGCACCGCGTACTCGCGGAAATCGTAGGGTCCGGGCAGCTCGGCGAGCGCCATCAGCGGCTCCACACCGCAGGTCGTGGGATAGCAGGAATAAGCACCAACGTTGCAGCGGATGTCGGCGTCGATCGCGAGCAGCCGCGCCTCGGCATCGAACGCTGCGCGCACGCTGTAGCGCTGGTCGCGCGCATGCGCAGCGGCGAGGAAGTTCTCGTGGCGGTCCTCGAGCCAGGCAACGCTGCGCCGCAGCCGCCGCGCGAGCCACACCAGCACGACGTACTCCGGAAAGAGCTGCATCTTCTGGCCAAAGCCGCCGCCGACATCCGGCGCGATGACGCGCAGGTCCGCTTCCGGCATGCCGAGCGCATCGGCGATGCCGGTGCGCAGCATGTGCGGCATCTGCACCGAGCAGGTGAGCGTCACGCGCCGGCTCGCCTCGTCCCAGGCGGCGTGGCCGCCGCGGGGCTCGAGCGGCATCGCCGATTGCCGCCGCGAGACGATACTGACGTCCACCACCTGCGCCGCCCGCGCGAACGCCGCATCGACGCCCGCTGTGCGCAAGCGCCCGTCGACGATCGCATTGCTCTCGCCGACGTCGTGCACCTTGGGTGCCGACGCTGCGAGCGCGGCATCGACATCGACCACGGCGTCTTCGGGCTCTATGTCCGCTTCGATGGTTTCCGCCAGGTCCTCCGCGCTCGCCGCATCGTCGGCAACGACCACGGCAAACGCTTCGCCGACATAGTTGACGCGCCCCGCGGCGAGCACCGGCTGCGCGATCGGCACGTAATCCGGGCGATGGAGCAGCGGCCGGATCGGCTTCACATCCGTGAGGTCTGCAGCGGTGAAGACCAGCGCGCCGTCCAGTTTGGCGATCGAGCGGATGCGGCCGCGCGCCACAGCGCTGCGGGCGAAGCGCACGGCCGCCGCGCCGTTCGCGCCGTCGCCGGTGAAGCGGCCGCGGCCGAGCAGCAGCGCGCGATCCTCGAAGCGGCGGATGCTGCGGCCGACCCAGCTCATGCGAGCGCCCGCTCGAGTGCGCGCTGCGTCGTCGCGATCACCAGATCGCGCCGGTACGCCGCGTCCGCATGAATGTCTTCCATCGGTTTCACGGCCGCCGCCACCGCCCTCGCTGCCTCCGCCGGCGCGGCACCTTGCATCAGCAGCGCTTCGGCACTCGCCATGCGCATCGGCCGATCTTCCACGCCGCCGATGGCGATACGCGCTTCGGTGATTTTGCCGCCGACGGTGCGCAAGGCCACCGCGGTCATGGCGATGGCGAAGTCTCCGGCGCGGCGCGAAAACTCATAGAAGCCGGTGCGCCACGACGCATCCAGCAGCGGCAGGCGCACTTCGGTGATGACCTCCTCCGGCGCGAGCGCTGTGGCGAACGTGCCCTGAAAGTATTCCGCCGCGTTCAGCCGCCGTTCCTGGCGGCGGCTGCGCGCCACGATCTCCGCTTCCAGCAGGCGCACGATCACACACCACTCGGAGGCCGGATCGGCGTGCGCGATGCTGCCGGCGAACGTGCCACGGGTGCGGATCGGGTAGTGGGCGATGTAGGGCACCACCTCGCTCAGCAATTTCCCGGTGGGGCCGGCGACCACCGGCCGATGGAAGGCCGCGTGGCGCGTGAGCGCACCGATTCGCACGACGTCCTCTTCCGCGCGCAGGAAGTCGAGCTCGGCAACCCCATTCAGGTCGATGAGGTGCGGCGGGCGCGCCAGCCGGAAGTTCATCACCGGCACGAGGCTCTGGCCGCCTGCCAGGATCTTGCCTTCCTCGCCATGCTCGGCGAGAAGCGCGAGCAGCGCGTCGAGGTCGTCGGGAGCGTGGTACTCGAAGTCCGCGGGCTTCATTTCCACCTCACGAGCGCGCGCTCGCAGGCCTGCACCACGCTCGCACAGAGGAGCGCGACCACGAGCACGGAGACGATGACCGCGTAGAGCTCCGGGATGAGGAAAGTGTTGGCGGGCAGGTAGATGCGCGCGAAGAGCGCCGTTTCGCCGGCGCCATAGGAGCGCGCCATGTCGACGAGCGAACGCTCGGTGCCGCGGACACCGGTCATGGTGTTCACGACGATCACGAAAAACGCGAACAGGAACACGGTGGCAGCCACCACCGTGTCGCGCACCCCGAAGAGCGCGATCAGCACCGGCACGAGCGCGGAAAGTGGCGCGGACATCAGCGCGTTTATCCAGCCATCGAGCACCTCGCGCAGGGTGGGAAATCGGCCCATGGCGAGGCCGAGGGCCACGCCGAGGACGGCGGCCGGGATGAAGCCTTTGGCGAGCGAGAAGAGGCTCGAGCCGGCCGAACGGAGCAGCGTGCCGTTATTGAGAAGCTCCCACCAGGCAGCGGCGACGCTCGAGGCGCTCGGGATGAAGATCGTGAGCTGCAGCCGTCCGAGGATTTCCCAGACGATAAGGAGCCCTGCAAGGGCGGCGAGACCGGCGCGGTCGAAGGCGGGCTCGGGCGTTAGCAGCGGCGTCATTGCATCTTCTTCAGGATCTGCCAGAGCTCGTCCACGAGGCGGGCGAACTCCGCGCTCGCCCGCACGTCGAGCGCTTCGCGCGGGCGAGGCAGCGGCACGTCGAGCGCGCGGTGCACCCGCCCCGGACGCGGGCTGAGCACCACGACGCGGTCGGAGAGATAGATCGCCTCCTCCATGCTGTGCGTCACGAGCACGACGGTCTTGCGCTCATCGGACCACAGGCGCAGCAGATCGTCCTGCAGGATGCGGCGCGTCTGCTCGTCGATCGAGGCGAACGGCTCGTCCATCAGGAGCACCTGCGGATTCACCGCCAGCGCGCGGGCGAGCCCGACGCGCTGCTGCATGCCCCCGGATAGCTGGGACGGATAGGCGTCCTCGAAGCTGCCGGCGAGGCCGACCTTGGCAAGCGCCTGCCGCGCGGCGGCAGTACGCTCCGCAGCCGGCGCGCCGCGCAGCAGTAGCCCGAACTCGGCGTTCTCGCGGGCGGTCGCCCAGGGCAGGAGCGCGAAGTCCTGGAAGACGAGGCTCGCCTCGCGACCGCCCGGGCCGGTGACGGTGCGGCTGCCGACGACGATTCGCCCGCCATCCGCTGCGACCAGGCCGGAGACGCATTTGAGGAGCGTGGTCTTGCCGCAGCCGCTGGGGCCGATCAGGGCCAGAAACTCCCCCGCCTTCACGTGGATATCGATGTCGACCAGCGCCTGCACCGCGCCGAAGCGCTTCGACACGCCCTCGATGGCAATGCCGACCGGCCCCGTCATCCGGCGCGCCAGCGCAGAAGGCGCGTCTCCACGCGCGCCAGGACCGCCAGCGCCACGCCCGAGAGCACGAGCGTCCAGAGGACGGTGGCGAACATCTTGTCGTGCTCGAACATCGAGCGCGAAATCATGATCAGCTTCCCGAGCCCGAACGGCGAGAGCAGGAGCTCGGCGACGATCAGGCCCAGGAACGCCCGCGAAAGCCCCAGGCGAAGGCCGGCGAGGATCATCGGCGCGGCGCTCGGCACGACGATGCGCGTGAAGAGCTTGCCCCACGAAGCGCCGAAGGAGCGCGCCATCTCGACCAGGCGCGGCCGCGTGTCGCGCACGCCGCCGTAGGCATTCATGGTGATGAACGGGACGCTGAAGACGAAGATGATGACGGCCGAGGAGACGATGCTGATGCCGAAGGAGAGGATCACCAGCGGAATGAGCGCTGCGCTCGGCAAGGCGATGAGCAGATCCAGGTAGACGCGCGCTACGCGGCCCACCCCGCGCACGACGCCCATCAGCAGGCCCAGTGGCACGCCAATCACCATGGCGGCGCCAAAGCCGAGAACCAGCGACTGCAGGCTCGTGGCCGTCGCCTGCAATAGCGCGCCGGAGCCGAGCAACTCTGAGAGCGCCACGAGTGTCTGCCACGGCGTCGGGAAATTGAAGCTGACCGGGACCCACGCTGCCCATTGCCACAGGGCGAGGAACGCAACGAGCGGCGTTCCGCGCAGCAGCCACCGCTTCACTTGCGGCCGAGCTGTTTCAGCGCCGCCTCGAGCGGACCCGTGTCGTAGAACTGCTCTGCCTTCCACTTGCTCGCCGGGCCGCTGAGGCTGCCCGCGGTCACCTGGAACGCCAGGTTGTCCGCCGCCGCCGGACCGCGCAGGCGCTCAATGCCGCCGTTCAGGTCGACGATCTTCACTACGTCGCGCAGCTGCGCCTCGAGCTTGGTGTCGTCCATGTCCTTGAGCGCTTCACCGCGCTCGCGCACCCAGAATTTCGGATCGGCGGCGCCGCGGCGATAGGAATCGACCAGGCGCGCTACCGTCTTCCTGACGACCTCCGGATTGGCCTTGGCGAAAGCCGGGTTGAAGAAGAGCACACTCGACGATATCGGCTGCGTGGTGAAGTCCACCAGCACATGGAATTTGCCGGGCGCGCTGTCCTGCACGGTCTGCGCCGACGACAGGTCGAACGCCGCCGCGTCGACTGCGCCGCGCAGCAGCGCGCTCGCGCGCGCGGGGGAGCCCTCCGGAATGAAGACGATATTCGGCTTGATCGCCGAATGCGCCTTGAAATAGAACTCGAGCAGCGACTGCACCGTCGATTTCGGCGAATGCGATGCCAGCCGCACGCCGTTGAGAGCGTCCGGTGTCTTGAGATCCTGGCGCGCGGAGATGACAAACTCGGGCCGCGAGAGCTCCATGACTGCCCGGATCGGCGCGCCCTTCTCCACCGCAGGATAGAACGGCGCAAAACCCTGGCCGATCTGACCCTGGCCGTCGATCACCGCGAGCACCACCGCCTCTTGGGTTCGCAGCTCCTTCACCGTGACCTTGATGCCGTCTTCCTTTTCCAGCAGCCGCAGGCCGGCCATCATCGGGATGTTGACTACGCGCAGCACGGTCGTGAGGAGCGTGATCTCCTGCGCCCACAACGGCTGGCAAACGAACATGCCCGCGACGAGCAGGCTCCTTACGAGGGTCTTCATGTTTCCTCCTCCTCTTATTTGGCTGCCTTCACTTTCGTGGCATCGATGATAGCCGCGACCGGGCCGCCGCCCGCCGGGCCCTGCTGCAGCGCCGCCACCGAGCAGTACACCATCGGATCACCGATGGCCGCGGCCGCCACCGCGCCGACTACCGCCTTGGTGTGGTGCGTGTGGTGGATGTCGGAGTCGTTGAGCGAAACCTGCCGGCGCCCGCGCAGGCGCCCGCTCGGATCCGTCTCGCACTTGATGAAGCAGTTGACCAGTGCGCCGCCCAGGTCCGACGGCCGCGGCCGCTCGGGCAGCGCCACGCCCGCCTTGCGGATGGCGTCGTAGATGCCCTCGACGTCCAACACGTCCTTCATCACGGAATGTCCGATACGGAAGCGCCCGCCGATGCCTTTGCGGTTGCCGACGAGCACGACCTGCGCCTCGTCCTGCTCCACGCCGGAAGAGCACGAGGCAACCGACGAATACAGGTTCAGGTCGCGCGCGATCTGGTCCTCGCGCGGCAGGCCGAACTCGCCCACGCCGACGCCGATGCCGAGCGCTGCCGTGGCATTGGACACCGCCATGGATTCCATCATCTCGGTCTTGAAGACGTCCTTGCCGCGGCGCTTCGCGTCGGCGATCCGCTCGGCCGTCAAGAGCGGCGTCTTGGTCTGCACGAAGTGCACGTCCTTCGGATCGACGATGCCCGCCTCCTTCATCGCCTTCCTCACGCCCGCGGCCACCTTCTCGACCATCGGCAGCCGACCGATCTCCTCGGGCAGGATCCTCTCCGACACGGCGAAGCCGACGCTCAGACGCAGCTCGTCCTTGCTCGCGCGCGATACGTCGTCCTCCGGGACGCGCGCGAAGATGTTGAAGTGCGGCGAGATCACGCCGTCGCAGCCGCCGGAGAGAGCGATCGGCACCTGCAGCGCCTGCGCGCGTGTGCGCGAGCCCTTGGCGACCAGGAAGTCGCGCAGCACGCGGTCGACCAGGATGCGCGAGATGTCGTTCACCCCCCCATTGCCCTCGGTCTTGGCCACCACGGCGACGATGTCGTCGGCAGCGAAGTTCCATTCCCGCATGGCGGCCTCGATGCCGGCCGTGTCCTGCACGTGCTCCATCGGGACTTTGCACACTACGAATGCCATGCGTTCCTCCTGGCTCTATTTCGTATTTGGGACGGAATTGCGACGCCGTGCGGCACGGATCGCGCCCGACAGGTTGTCCAGCGAGAGCGGCAGCGCCGTGATCTCGGCCCCGAGCGGCTCAAGCGCGTTCGCCACCGCGTTCGCGACGGCGCCGCCCACGGCGACGATGCCGCCTTCGCCCGCGCCCTTGACCCCGAGCGGATTCAGTGCCGAGGGCGAGTTCTCGAACGTCAACGCTTCTACGGCGGGGAAATCCGTGGCGAGCGGCAGCAGGTAGTCGGCGAGCGAACCGGTGAGGAGCTGGCCTTCCTCGTCATACTTGAATTCGTCGAGGAACGAGGCGCCCAGGCCCTGCACCGCGGCGCCGATCGCCTGGCCATGCACGATGAGCGGGTTGATCGCCCGGCCGATGTCCTCGACCGAGAGATAGCGCAGGACCTCGACCTGCGCCGTCTGCGGATCGACCGCGACATGCGCGAGGTGCGCGCCGTAGGTATAGGTGCGCTTCGACTGCTCGAAGGTCGCCATCGCCTCCTCGCCGACGAAGGCGCCGAAGTCGATCGCCCGGCCGCTCGCCTTTTCGGCGAGCTGCTGCTTCAGCTTGCGCGCGGCAAGGAGAATGGCGCTCCCGCCCATGACGATCGCGCGGCTGTGGTAGGTGCCGTAGCCGTTCGGCACGATGCCGGTCGAGCCATGGAACACGCGGATGCCCTCGACCGGCACGCCGAGCTCGCCGGCGAGGATCTGGGCCATCGAGGTCTCGTGGCCCTGTCCCGAGCTGGAAGAGCCGACATAGACGTCGAAGCGATCGGCGCCGCGCACCACGACGCGCGCCGTCTCGGCCGGGCCGGCGCCGCTCGACTCGACGAAGCAGGCCATCCCCACGCCATGCAGACGGCCGTCCGGCTGCTGACCGCGCGAAAGCCGCGGATGGCCGAAAGCGTCCAGAGCGCGGTCGAAAAGCGCCGGATAGTCGCCGTTGTCGTACTCGCTCGCCGGCTCGTAGGGCACGAGCTTGCCGATCGACCAGGGCAGCTCTTCGGGCCGGATGAGATTGCGGCGGCGGAACTGCGCCGCATCGAAGCCGAAATCGCCGCAGGCCATGTCGAACAGCCGCTCGCGAAAGAAATTCGCTTCATAGCGGCCCGGCGCGCGAAACGTCCCGACCGGCGTCTTGTTCGTCATCACGCCGATCACTTCGCACTCGAAGTTACGGATCCGGTACGGACCGAGCAGGAATTGCGCCGCCTTGGCGGGCACGACGCTGCCGTTGGTACGCACGTAGGCGCCCATGTCGCAGATGAGCTGGGCGCGCATGCCGAGGATCTCGCCCTCGCGCGAGACGGCGAGCTCGAGCTTGCATTCCATCTCGCGCGAATGATTCGCCGCGATCATATGCTCGCGTCGATCCTCGATCCATTTCACCGGCTTGCCGAGCTCGCGCGCCGCGAACGGGATGAGGAAGTCCTCCGGATAGAACTCGCCGCGCACGCCAAACGAGCCGCCGACATCGGTCTCGATCATCTCGATGGTCTCGACCGGTATGCCGAGCATCTGCGCCAGCGCGCGCCGGTTCTGGAAATTCACCTTGGTCGCGCCCCAAAGCGCGAGCTTGCCGTCGTTCGGCACGACGACCAGGCCCCGCGTCTCGAGCGGCATGGCGCTGTGGCGATGGCAGCGAAAGCGCGCCTTGCGCACGTGTGCCGCCCGGCGGAAGGCATCGCCGGGCTCACCGATGGCGCTGGTATAGCGCGTGCCGATATTCGTACCGGCCGCGGGGTGTATGACAGAGCTGTCCGTCATGCCGGCATGCGCGCCGAGCACCACGGGCAGCGCCTCATAGTCGATCTCGAGCGCCTCGGCCGCGTCTTCGGCGAGGTAGCGGTTGTCCGCCACCACCACGGCTACCGGTTCACCGACATAGCGCACGCGCTGCTGCGCCAGCGCGGGCTGCAAGTAACGCTCGAAGCCAGGCAGCGGTCCGAGGCGGATGGGAATCACTGCCGGGTAGCGCGCGATGTCGGCAGAGGTGAACACCGCCCTCACGCCCGGCATGGCACGCACCGCTCGCGTATCGATGCGCCCGTAGGCGGCGTGCGCCTGCGGGCTGCGCACGACGACGGCGTGCAGCATGCCGGGAAATTTCAGGTCGTCAACGAAACAGGCGCGGCCGCTGAGGAAGCGCGCGTCCTCCAAGCGTGGCAGCGCCTGGCCGATGCTCACCGCTGCGCCCTCGCTTGCGCAGTGGCGAGCACGGCATCGACGATCCCGAGATAACCGGTGCAGCGGCAGACGTTGCCGGAAAGCGCGGCGCGCACCTCTTCGAGCGTCGGGCGAGCGTTCTCCTGCAGGAAGGCGTGCGCGGTTGTGAGAAACCCCGGCGTGCAGAAGCCGCATTGCAGGGCGTGGTGCTCGCGGAAGGCGCGCTGCAGATCGGTGAGCTCGCCTTCCGGCGCCAAGCCTTCCACCGTGGTAACGGCCGCCCCCTCGAGCTGTACCGCAAAGAGCAGGCACGCGCGCACGGCCGAGCCGTCGACGATGACGGTGCAAGCGCCGCATACGCCATGCTCACAGCCCAGGTGCGTGCCGGTGAGGTTCAGCTGCTCGCGCAGGAAGTCGGCGAGCGATACGCGCGGCTCGAGGTTCGCCGACACTCGTCGCCCGTTCACCGTCATCGTCACGGCGTGCGCAGCACTCATGTGCCGCTCGCCTGCTGCAACGCGCGCCGGGTAAGGACTTCGATCAACTCGCGCCGGTACTCGGCGCAGGCATGGTGATCCGCGCGCGGATTTGCCCTCGCGGCGATCGAGCGGGCCGCCTCGCCGATCAGCCGCGCGTCGAGTGCAGCACCTCTGCCGGATCGAGTGCTGTGCTGAAAAACCCGGCGAAGAAGTCCGTCGTTGCCACGCGCCGAGTGCCGCGCCGGCTCTGGATTACCAGCTCGGCGTCACACGCGAGACATACGGCGGGCAGCTAGGCCGCCGGATCGGCGTGCGCCAGGCTGCCGCCGATCGTGCCGCGGTTGCGGATCTGCGC
>JAEKLK010000038.1 GCA_019509895.1 Betaproteobacteria bacterium
TGGAACGCCGACTCGACGCGCATGCCGGCGCGCATGCACAGCTTCTATCTGCGCAACATGTATCTCAAGAATCTGCTCGGCGTTGCGGGAGGCATCTCGCTCGATGGTGTGCCGATCGATCTTTCGCGCGTCAACGTGCCGAGCTATTTCATCTCGACCGTCGAGGACCACATCGCGCCGTGGAAGACGACATACAAGGGCGCGCGCTATCTCGGCGGGCCGGTGCGCTTCGTGCTCGGCGGCTCGGGTCACATTGCCGGCATCGTCAATCCGCCGGCGGCGAAGAAGTACCACTACTGGACCAACGATGCGCTGCCCGACACCGCCGAGCAGTGGTTCGAGAGCGCGACCCAGACGCCGGGCTCCTGGTGGGAAGACTGGCAGCGCTGGATCTGCCAGCAGAACGCTGGCGACAAGGTGCCGGCGCGCATCCCCGCGAATGCCATCGAGGACGCGCCGGGCAGCTACGCGATGATGCGGCTCAGATAGGCACGTCGCGCGGCTTCCGCGGCGCGCGCGACGCGAGGCGATCGTAGAGCCACCCGGGCATCGCCCGCAGCAGCACCGACACGAGCGCCATCTGCCATGGAATCACCACCCGGCGCCGCCGTGCGGCAATGGCGCGCGCAAAGCGCGGCGCCGCTTTCTCGGCAGTCATTAAAAACGGCATGCGATAGCGATTGGCCCGTGTCATCGGCGTGTCGATGTAGCCAGGGCAGATGCACACCACCGAGACGCCGGTACCGCGCAGCTCGACGCGCAGGCTTTCCAGCCAGGTGATCGCCGCGGACTTGGACGCGCAGTAGGCGCCGTTACCGGCGAGGCCGCGGAAGCCGGCGACGCTCGCGATGCCGACCAGCGTGCCGCGTCCCGCCCGGCGCATCCCCGGCGCGAAGGCGGCGAGCGTGGCCGCAAGTCCGGCAACGTTGACGTCGAGGACGCGGCTCAGCTTTTCGATATCGGCGAGCTCATCGCTCAGCGTGCCGACGCCGATCCCGGCGTTGGCGATGACGATGTCCGGCGCCCCGAAGCGGGCGACGAAATCACGCGCGGCGTGGGCAAGCGCACGCTCATCGGTGACGTCGAGCGGGTAATGAACCGTGGTACCTGGCAAGGCGCCCGGGGGCGCGCGGCGCGAGATCAGGCCGAGGACGGTGGCGGGTGAAGCGTAGTGGCGTGCCAGCGCTTCACCGATGCCGGAGGAGGCACCGGTGATGACAACGCGCTGCGACTCTATTTGCCCTTCCTGACGAGGTCGACGAGATACGAGGTGGTGTCGAGCATGCCCTCGCGGCTGCCGCCCTGCTCCGCGCTCACGGTGTAGCGGCCCTGCACCGCCATGGCCGGCGTGCCGTCGATCTTGTACGCGGTAGTGAGCTGGATCGCGCGCTTTGTCTTGCTCTGGACGCCAAAGGACTTGAACGTCTCGTAGAACTTCTTCGGATCGACGCCGTTCTTCGTCAGCCACTCGCTCATCGCGGCCTGATTTTCGCTGCGCAGGTGGTCGCGGTGGATGGCGTCGAAGAACGGCCGGTGCAGCTTGTCGAGAACGCCGAGCGCTTCGAAGGTATAGAAGATCGCGGCGTCGAGCGCCCAGCGGTCGTTGAATACCGCCGGGACGCGCCGGAACTGCACGTCCGGCGGCAGCTTCTTCACAAAGGTCTCGATCAGCGGCTCGAGGTTGTAGCAGTGCGGGCAGCCGTACCAGAAGAACTCGACTACATCGATCTTCTTGCCATCGGTGTCGACCGGCTGCGGCGGCTTGACCTCGGTGTACTGGTAGCGCCCCTGCGCCAGCGCCATGAGGGGCGTCGCCACCAGCGCGACGATGAGCAGCGAAAGAATCCTTTTCATGCCTATTGCGACTCCTTGATCTTGACGAGGCTCGCCTCGATGCCGCTTTGCGCCAGCGCCTGGCGGACGCGGTTGATCTCGTCGACCTTCGCATAGGGTCCGAGCCGTACGCGGTACCAGGTGCCCTTGTCGGGCAGGTTCGCCGGCTCGACGCTCGATTCATAGCCCAGAATCGCCAGCCGGGCCTTCTGATTGTCGGCGTCCGCCGGGTTCTGAAACGAGCCCGCCTGGATGAAATAAACGTCCTTCGAGGCTTCCTGTTGACCGCGCGGCGCGCGGGCGCGCTCGCGCAGCTCCTTCTCGCTGACCGGTTCTTCCTTCGGCAGGATGCTATAGAAGTCGAACTTGGGCTTGTCGGCGGCCGTGATCGCGGGCGCGCTGGAGCTCGGCAGGCCGGCGATCACCGGCGGCTTGCCGCCGTCCTTGTCCGACTTGGCCGGCTTCGCCATCTGGAAGGGCACTGGCGACTTGTTCAGGTAGAAGGCGATGCCGAGCGCCACGGCGAGCCCGAGCACCACGCCGACGAACATGCCGAGCAGGAAGCCGCCTTGCGAGCGCCGGCGCGTCGTGGATGCGGGTCTGCGGTTCGGCATCTACATCTTCTCCGGGGCGCTGACGCCCACCAGCGACAGCCCGTTGGCCAGCGTTTGGCGGACTGCGGCGCAGAGCGCGAGGCGCGCCATGCGCAGCTCCTCGTCGTCGACGAGGATGCGCTCGGCATTATAGTAGCTGTGAAACTGCGCCGCGAGTTCGCGCAGATAGAAGGCGATGTCGTGCGGCGCCGCTTCGCGCGCCGCCGTGCTCACGGTCTCCGGAAATTCCGCGATCAGCCGCGCAAGCGCCGCTTCCCGCTCGCCGCTAAGCCGCTCGAGCTTCGCCGCCGCTAACGCACCGGCCTCGCCGCCCCACTGGGCGAACACGCTGCACACGCGCGCGTGGGCGTATTGCACGTAGTACACCGGGTTCTCGTCGCTCTTCTCGCGCGCGAGATCGACGTCGAACACGAACTCCGAGTCCGCCTTGCGCGAGACCAGAAAGAAGCGCACCGCATCGCGTCCCACCCAGTCGATCAAGTCTCGCACGGTCACGTAGGAGCCGGCGCGCTTGGAGACTTTCACCTCCTGGCCGCCGCGCATCACCTTGACCAGGCTGTGCAGCACATAGTCGGGCCAGCCGTCGGGAATGCCGGCGCCGAGCGCCTGCAGGCCGACGCGCACGCGCGTCACGGTGCTGTGATGATCGGTGCCCTGCACGTCGACCACGCGCTCGAAGCCGCGCTGCCACTTGGTGAGGTGATAGGCGACGTCGGGCACGAAGTAGGTGTAGCTGCCATCGGACTTGCGCACGACGCGATCCTTGTCGTCGCCGTACTCCGTGGTACGCAGCCAGAGCGCCCCCTCCTTCTCGTAGGTCTTGCCGCGTGCCCCCCAGGCTTTCACCACCGCGTCCACCTTGCCTTCGGTGTAAAGGCTGGACTCAAGGTAGTACACGTCGAACTTGACCCCGAACGCCCGCAGATCCGTGTCCTGCTCCGCGCGCAGGTATTGCACGGCGAAGCGGCGCACCGCATCGGCGTCTTCGATGTTGCCCTTGAACTCGCGCGCGATGTCCTCGATGTACTCGCCGGCGTAGCCCTCCTCGGGCCAGCCCGTGTCTCCGGGCCGAAGGCCGCGTGCACGCGCCTGCACCGACCGGGTCAGCTTGTCGATCTGCGCGCCGCCATCGTTGTAATAGAACTCGCGCGTGACGTTGTGACCCTGCGACTCGAGCAGCGCCGCTATCGCGTCGCCGAGCGCCGCCTGCCGCCCGTGGCCGACATGCAATGGCCCGGTCGGGTTGGCGGAGACGAACTCCACCTGCACCTTCTCATCCGAGCTCGCAAGGGCTTGCCCATAGTCTTTGCCGCGCTCCAATGCCTCGAGAATCGGGCGCAGCTTGATCAGAGGGTTCAGCTTGACGTTGTAGAAGCCAGGGCCCGCGATCGATACGCCGGCCGGAGTTGTTATGCCGCTCTCGACCAGCGCGTCTGTAGTGGCCGTCTTCAGGTGCTCGGCGATGTCTCGCGGCTTACGCTTCAATTCCTTCGCGAGCTGGAGCGCGACGTTCGTCGACCAGTCGCCGTGCTCCGGATTCCTTGGACGCTCGAGGTGCACCTCGCTGGACGCGCCGAGCTTGCGGATCTCCTCTTGGAGAATGCTGCGAAGGATGTCTTTAGGATCGGACATCAATCAAATTCTATGGGGTCGACATCGAGGTGCCAGCGCACCGCGCGTGCCGGCGTCTCGAACAGCCGGGCGCTCAGGCCGGCGAGATACGTCTGCAGCGCCGGGCGCGAACCCGATTGCATGATGAGCTGCGCGCGCTCCCAGCCCGCCCGGCGCGTGATGATATTGGGCACCGGGTCGAACACGTTTACGCCCTCGGGCGCTTGGACAAGGGAGCGCGCGTCGTTGAGGAATGCCATCGCTTGCGCCAGCTCGGCGGCCTCGGCGCGCAGCGCGGCCTCGAATATGAAGGGCGGAAAGCCGGCGGCGCGGCGCTCGTCGAGCTGCGATTCGGCGAAGCGGGTGAAGTCGTGCTCGAGCAGCGCCTGGAAAAGCGGATGCGACGGGTAGCGGGTCTGGATCAGCACTTCGCCGCGCTCGCTGCGCCGCCCGGCGCGTCCCGCGACCTGCGAGAGCACCGAGTACAGGCGCTCGCCCGAGCGATAGTCGGTCGAGACGAGTGCCGCGTCGGCATTCAGGACGGCCACGAACGTGAGCTTCGGGAAATCATGCCCCTTGGCGAGAAGCTGCGTGCCGACCAGGATGTCGCCCTCGCCGCGGCGCAGTTCCGCGAGCGTACGCACGAGATCGGCGCGCCGCCGCGCGCTGTCGCGGTCGATGCGCACGATGCGCGCGCCGGGGAAGCGCGCGGCGAGGGTCTCCTCGACGCGTTGTGTGCCGCGTCCCATGGGTTTCAGGTCCACATTGCCGCAGGTCGGGCAGGCGCGCGCGATGGCTTCTTCGGCGCCGCAATGGTGGCAGCGCAATCGCCCATCGGCCGCATGCAGAACGAGGCGCGCGCTGCAGCGCGTGCAGCCGGCACACCAGCCGCACGCCTCGCAGGTCAGCACCGGCGCGTAGCCGCGACGGTTGATGAAGACCAGGCTTTGCTCGCCTCGCGCGAGACGCTCGCCGATGGCGGCGAGCACCGCAGGCGCCAGGCCTTCGTCGAGCGAGTGCTCGCGCAGGTCGATCGTGCGTATCAGCGGCAGCTCGGCGCCCGGCGCGGCGCGGCGCGAAAGCTCGAGCCGCTCGTAGCGGCCCTGGCGGTAGTTGTACCAGCTCTCAAGCGACGGCGTTGCCGTGCCCAGTACCACCGGGCAGCCGGCGAGCTTCGCGCGGTACACGGCGACATCGCGCGCCGAATAGCGCACGCCTTCCTGCTGCTTGAAGGAGCTGTCGTGCTCCTCGTCCACGACGATCAGCGCGAGCTTCGGCAGGGGCGCCAGCACCGCGAGGCGCGTGCCGAGGACGATGCCGGCCTCGCCGCGGGCGGCGCCGAGCCAGGCGCCGGTGCGCGCAATGTCTTCGAGCGCACTGTGCATGAGCGCGATTCGGGTGCGCGGAAAGGCCTCGCGAAAGCGCGCCTCGAGCTGCGGCGTAAGGCTGATTTCTGGTACCAGCACCAACGCCTGCTCGCCTCGCGCCAGCACGTGGGCGATCAAATGGAGATAGACCTCCGTGTTACCGCTGCCGGTGACACCATGCAGCAGCAGCGCGGCGAAGCGCCCAAGCTTTGCCGCAATCGCACCGACGACATGTTCCTGTTCCGCATTGAGTAAGTGCGGCGATACAAAATCCGCGGCGCTGGTCTCACCGCTCGGCACGAGCGCCTTCTTCGGCAGCGGCTTCACCGAGCGCAGCCGCGGCGGCAGCGCCGCTATCACCGTTTCGCCGAGCGGCCGTTGGTAGTAGCTCGCCAGAAAGCGCATCAGCTCGAGCCAGTCCGGCGGCAGGCGCGGCGCATCGTTACGGATTTCGACAATCGCCTTCAAACGATCGAGCGCTACTTCGCTTTCGATCTCCGTCTCGACCACCACGCCGGTTTGACGGCGGGACCCGAGCGGCACGGTAACGCGGTCGCCGCGCGCCGCGGTCGTGCCTTCCGGTAATGCATAGTCGAAGAGCCGCGGCAGCGGCACGTCGAGTGCGACCCGCACGCAGGAATTTTCCCGACCCGGCAAGGACTTAGGGATTGTGGATAAAACTGTGGGTAAGCGCTTCATATTGACGTCACAAGGTGCGCGCCGGGGGACTTATCCGATCGTCGACCCGGGTGCACGGTGCATTTCCCCTGTGTCATCAAACACCTATAAGGCATCCCATAGGGGCGCGCGGGCCGGCCGGGATTTCCCTCGCGCACGGCGAACTTTGTGCATAAGTCAAGAGGCCGTGTTGTTTTTCGCCCGCGCCGTGCTGTAAGCGCGTACTTCGTCTATGAGCGCAGCGACCGCCGAAACCGGCGTCGTCGGCGCAATGCCGTGGCCGAGATTGAAGACGTGACCGGGCTCCGCGCCGAATGCATCGAGCGTTCGGCGCGCCGCCGCGCGTACGGCCGGCTCCGGCGCGAAAAGCGTGGCCGGATCTAGATTTCCCTGGACTGCGACACGGCCCGCCGCCAATGCCCGCGCGCGTCGCGGATCGCTCGTCCAGTCGAGTCCGATGGCGCTCGCGCCGCTTGCCATCATTTCCGAAAGCCAGGGAGCGCCGCCCTTGGTGAAGAGGATCGTCGGAACGTCGAGTGCCGCGATGATGCGCTGCGCATAGGCGAGCGAGAACGGCACATAGTCTTCGTACGCCAGCGTGCCGCCCCAAGTATCGAAAATCATCGCTACTTGAATGCCGGCGGCGATCTGCGCCTGCAGATAGGCGGTGATCGCACGCGTGTTGACCTCGAGCACTCGATGGAGGAGGTCCGGGCGCGCGTGGCGCATGGTTTTCACCGTGCGCCAGTCGTCGCTGCCGGAGCCTTCGATCATGTAGCAGGCGAGCGTGAAGGGGCTGCCGGCGAAGCCGATCAGCGGCACCCGTTCGGCGAGCGCGCGGCGAATCTGGCGCACGGCGTCGAGCACATAGCGAAGCTCGGCGCTCGGGTCGGGCGCCGCGAGCGCGGCAATCGCCCGCTCGTCGCGCAGCGGCCGCGCGAAGCGCGGGCCCTCGCCCTCGGTAAATTGAAGGCCGAGGCACATCGCATCGGGAATCGTCAGGATGTCGGAGAAGAGGATCGCTGCATCGAGCGCGAAGCGCTCCAGCGGCTGCAACGTCACTTCGGTCGCGAGCGCTGGCGTCTTGGCGAGCGTGAGGAAGC
>JAEKLK010000039.1 GCA_019509895.1 Betaproteobacteria bacterium
CTGGTAAAGCGCGATGCATCACACCTCCACGGTGGTTGCGTCGTAGCGGAAGAGCCATTCGTAGCGATGGGCGATTCGCTGACTTGCCCATTCCTGGTTGATGAATTTGCGACCCTCCTCGGGGTCGGCGAGCGCGCGGTTGTGGAAGCGATAGATGTTGGCGGCCGAGCCTTCAACGGTGCGCCGCGTGCGCTCGCGCCGCGCTGATTCGTAATGCTGCAGCGCCGTCTCGACGTCGTACTGTGCCAGGCAGCGCGCCAGAACATAGCCGTCTTCGATCGCCATGACCGCGCCTTGCGCGAGGAACGGGAGCATGGAATGTGCCGCATCGCCCAGAAGCGTGACGCGGCCAACGGTCCAGCGCTCGAGCGGCGCGCGCACCATGAGCGCCCACTTGTACGGCACCTCGATGGCGCGGATGAAGGCCTGGATGTCGGGATGCCAGCCGCGAAAGTCGGCGATCAGCTCCTCCGGCGTGCCGCGCGCGCTCCAAGATTCGATGCGCCAGTCCGAGCGCTCGAGCGCGCCGACGAAGTTCATCAGCCGCCCGGCGCGCAGCGGGTAGTGCACGATGTGGCCGCCGGGTCCGACCCAGTTCGATCCCACCCTGCGCGCCATGTGCGCCGGCAGCCGCTCCATGGGCACGATGCCACGCCAGGCGATGACGCCGGTGAACTCGGGACGGTCGGCGCCGAAGAGCGCCTGGCGGATGCCTGAATGCACGCCGTCGGCGCCGATGAGCGCATCGCCGCGCACCATGGCGCCGTTCTCGAGCTGCAGCGTCACACTCTCGTCGTCCTGCGTGAAGCCGCGGCAGCGCGCACCGAGTCGGATCGCATCGGGCTTGGCGCGGCGTACTGCGCTCGCCAGCACGTCGAGGAGATCGGGCCGGTAGACCGTGAAGTACGGGGCGCCATAGCGCTCGATCGACACCGGCCCGAGATCGAAGAGCTTCCAGGTCTCGCCGGTCTGCCAGTGGCGGATCTCCTTGCCCTGCGCCTCGCAGGAGAGCGCCTTCAGCTCCTCGCCGACGCCGAGCGCATGCAGCACCCGGGTCCCGTTCGCCGCGAGCTGCACGCCCGCGCCGACTTCCTTCAGCTCGGCCGCCTGCTCGTACACCTCGACATCGATGCCGTGCCGCAGGAGCGAGAGCGCCGCCGTCAGGCCGCCGATCCCACCGCCGGCAATCAAAACGCGCATGGCCGGGAACTATACTTCAGCGCATGCGATTGACGTTGGCTTGCGGCCGCTATGACCGCACACAGGCGCTGATCGATGGGCGCGTGAAGGTCGAGGGCGTTAGCGAGCTCAACTACCTGGCGCTGCGGCCCGGCGAAACATTCTGGCGCATGCTGAACCACCAGGAGTTCGACGCCTCCGAGATGTCGCTGTCGTCCTACACCATCCTGCGCTCAGAGGGCGACGAGCGCTTCATCGCCCTCCCCATCTTTCCCTCGCGGGTCTTCCGCCAGAACGCGCTCTATGTGCGCGCCGATTCAGCGCTACGCGACCCGCGGGAGCTCAGGGGTAAGCGTATCGGCGTCGGCGACTACCAGATGACCGCCGCCGTGTGGACGCGCGGCTTCCTGCAGCACGAATACGGCGTGCCGCCGCAGGACGCGACATGGGTGGTCGGCCGGCCGATCCGCGCCATCCGCAAGCCGAAGGACGTGCGCATCGACACGCTCGCCGCGGGCCAGACGCTGGAGGCGATGCTCGAGCGCGGCGACCTCGATGCTCTGATGACTGTCATGATTCCGCCGGCGCTTGGCAAGACACTGCGGCGGCTGATACCAGACTTCCGCGACGTGGAGCTCGCGTATTACCGCAAGACGCGCATCTTTCCGATCATGCATACGCTAGTGCTGCGCCGCGCGGTGTACGAGGCGCATCCCTGGCTGGCGGTGAACCTCTACCGCGCCTTCGTGCGCGCGCGCGATGCGGCGCTCAAGCACATGTACGACACCGACGCACTGACGGTGAGCCTGCCATGGGTGATCGACGAGATCGAGCGCAGCCGCGAGATACCGTGGGATTACTCGATCGAAGGCAGTCGGCTGACACTCGAGGCGCTAGTGCAATACCTCGACGAGCAAGAGCTCACGCGACGTCGTATGGCCATCGCGGAGCTCTTCGCGCCGAACGTCGATCCGGCGCTCGGCGCCTATCTGAGCGCGACCGGCGAGGACGCCTAGCGCTTCGTCACCGCCTCGATCGCCGCCTTGCAGGCCACTTCATCCTGCGAGCCCGTGCCGCCCGAGCAGCCCACGGCGCCGGCGATCTGGCCGTTGTCGATTATCAGGATGCCACCGCGCGAGGCGATCACATCGTCGAGCGTCAGCAGGTAGTGCAGGTTTCCTTCCTGGATGCCGCTCTCGAAGAGCTTGGTCTCGCGCCGGAACTTGGCTGCGGCGCGCGCCTTGTGCTCGGCAATGGCGATCGAGCCGAGCTGCGCGCCGTCCATGCGCGCGAACGCGACCAGGTTCGCGCCCGAGTCGACCACGGCGACGTTCATCTTCCAGCCGCGTTTCTTCGACTCCGCCACCGCCGCGTTGATCGCGGCCTGGGCGCGGTCGAGCGAAACCGGCGCGCCATACGGAACATCGAATGGCATCTTGTCGGGCACGACGTCGCGCGGGTTCTGCCCGGCGGCGGGCGGCTGCTGGGCCGCGGCGCCTAAGGCGCAGGCGGCGAAGGCGACGGCAACGGCAATGCGCTTCATGAACTCTCCCCTTTTTGGATGAAAGAAAGAAACAAGCAAACTGTGCTGAACACCTAGCCGAGGGCTTTAATTCCCGCGGCGGCGATCTGCTCGTCCTCGTGCGACTGCACGCCGGAGATGCCGACGCCGCCGACGCAAGTGCCGTCGACGACGATCGGCAGGCCGCCCTGCACCGGCGTCACGCCGGGCATGCGCAATAGCTCGGTGCGCTTGGCGACACGCTCCTGCCAGTTGGCGGTCGAGCGGCGCGTCTCGGCGGCGGTGCGCCCCTTCTCCACCGCGATGCGCGAGTTCGCCGGCGTCGCGCCGTCCATGCGCGCGAGGTGCAGGAGGTGCCCACCATCGTCCAGGATGGCGATGCAGACGTTCCAGTTGTTCCGGCGTGCCTCGGCCTCGGCGGCGGCGGTAATCTTCTTGCAGTCCTCCAAGGTGAGCATCGGGCGTTGCTTCATGTGCGCAGGGCCTCTTTGATCTGGGTGAGAGCAGTCGGATCTTCGATGGTCGTAAGGTCGCCCGGATCGCGCCCTTCCGCAAGAGCCTGGATCGCACGGCGCAGCGTCTTGCCCGAGCGGGTCTTGGGCAGCAGCGTCACGAAATGCACTGCCTTCGGCCGGGCGATGGCGCCGAGCTGCCGATCGACCGTCTGCATCACGTCTTCGGCGCTCGTGCGCTTGCCGGCATCTTTCAGCACCGCGAACGCGAGCGGCAGCTGCCCTTTGAGCTGATCGGCCACCCCGACCACGGCGCATTCGGCAACGTTCGGATGCATGCTCACCGCCTCCTCGATCTCGCGCGTGCCGAGACGGTGGCCGGCGACATTGATTACGTCGTCGGTGCGGCCAAGGATGTAGTAGTAGCCGTCCTTGTCGCGGATGCCCCAGTCGAAGGTCGAATAGATGAGCTGGTCCTTGAAGTCGCGGAAATAGGTATTGACGAAGCGCTCGTCGTCGCCCCACACGGTCGACATGCAGCCCGGTGGCAGCGGCGGCGCGATCGCTACCACGCCCTTCTCGCCGTCGGCGACCGGCTTCCCGGTCTGCTCGTGCAGGAGGCGCACGTCGTACCCGTACACCGGGAAGGAAGGCGACCCCATCTTGATCGGCGTCTGCTCCACGCCGGGGTGCGCCGACAGCAGCGGCCAGCCGGTCTCCGTCTGCCAGTAATGGTCGATCACCGGCCGGCCGAGCGACTCGCTGATCCACTGGTGCGTCGGCTCGTCGAGCGGCTCGCCGGCGAGGAAAAGATGCTTCAGCGTCGACAGGTCATGCTTGCGCACGTACGAGAGGTCGTGCTTCTTCAGCACCCGGATCGCGGTCGGCGCCGAGAACATCACCGACACCTTGTAGTCCTCGACGATCTTCCACCAGATGCCGGCATCCGGCCGGATCGGCACGCCCTCGTACATGATCGTCGTCATGCCGGCGAGCAGGGGCGCATATATGATGTACGAGTGGCCCACCACCCAGCCGATGTCCGAGGTGGTGAACATCGTCTCGCCCGGCTCGCCGCAGAAGATGTGCTTCATCGACGACGCCAGCGCCACCGCATAGCCGCCGACATCGCGCTGGACGCCTTTCGGGCGGCCGGTGGTGCCCGACGTAAAGAGGATGTAGGAAGGCTCGTTCGATTCGAGCCACGCGCAGGCAACGCTCGCGCCGTTGAAGTCTTTCGCCAGCGTCGCCCAGTCGACGTCACGATCCGCGACCACCGGCATGTTCTCATCGAGCCCACGGCGGAAGATGAGCACCTTGCGCGGCGGATGCCTGGCAATCTTCAGCGACTCGTCGACGAGCGACTTGTAGAGCACGGGCTTGCCCATGCGGCTACCGCCGTCGGCGGTGATCATGAGCGCGGGCCTCGCGTCGTCGATGCGCGCGGCCAGGCTCGAGGCGGCGAACCCGCCGAAGACCACCGAATGGATCGCGCCCAGGCGCGCGCAGGCGAGGATGGCGAATGCCGCCTCGGGCACCATCGGCATGTAAATGATGACGCGATCGCCGCGCTTGACGCCGAGCGATTGCATCATCGCCGCAGCGCGGTTCACTTCGGCGTGCAGCTCGCCGTAGGTGAAGCTGCGCGTCTGGTTGACCTCGGTCGAGATCCACACCAGCGCCTGCTGCTCGGCGCGCACGCCCAAGTGCCGGTCGAGCGCGTTATGGCACAGGTTGGTCTGCCCGCCGACGAACCAGCGCGCGAATGGCGGCCGGGAATAGTCGAGCACCTGCTCGTAGGGCCGGTGCCAGTCGATGAGCGCGGCCTGCTCGCGCCAGAAGGCCTCGCGATCGGCGAGCGAGCGCCGGTGGAACTCGCGATAGGTAGGCATCGTACTAGTGTAACGCCGCGCTCTAGCGCGGCTTGACCTGGATCAACTTCGCAATGCGTGCGAGGCGCTGCAGCAGGTCCTTGGCGCCATGGCCGAGCCGAGCGGCGTCGAGGCGCTCGAGCACCTGCAGCGCCTGCTCGACCTCCGCCGGCAGCCGCGCCGATGCCGGCGCTGGCGCCGTTGTCGGCTGCGGCCCGTCGAGGCGCTTCAGCGCCGCCGCCATCAGCTCCTCCGCGCGCTCGGCGCCTGCCTGCGCGATCGCGGCGATGCCGAAGCGGGCGACGATTCTCACCGGCTTGCCGGCGAAGGTCAGCTTCGCCTGCTCGAGCTGCGCATGCAGCCGCTCGGCCAGCTTCGCCACCTGCTCCGCGGAAGTGCCGGGCGCGACCACCAGGAACGTGGCATCGGCGACGCGTGCAATGGAGTCCTCGGTGCGGATCTGCTTGTTGACGAGCTTGGCGATGCGGGCCAGCAGCTGATCAGCGGCGTCCTGGCCGGCGCTGCGCACGAGCTCGCGATGGCTGTCGATGCGCAGTGCCATTACCGAAAGCTCGGCCGCATGGCGACGAGCGAAGGAGAAACGCTTGCGCGTCTCGGTGAGCAGGTATTCGCCGGTCAGCGTGCCGGTCAGCGGGTCGCGCGAAGGCTCGCTCGCCGCTCGCGCCCCCTGCAGCTCCTTCTGCGTGGCGACCAGCCGCAGCACATGGTCGAGCCGCGACAGTACCTCGCTGGCATCCGCCGACTTGCTGATGAAGTCGTTGGCGCCGCTCGCTTGCGCGCGCTCCTTCCAGCCGGGCTCGTCGACGCCGGAGATGACGACGATCGGCAGGTCGCGGATGCGCTCTTCCTTCGCCTCGCGCATGCGCGAGATCAGGCCGAAGCCATTCAGCTTCGGCATGTCGAGGTCGGTGAATACCATGACGATGGACGGATCGCTCTGGATCAGTGCCCACGCCGCTTCGCCCTCCGCCGCCTCGCGCACGTCGAACGAGCCGCGCAGGATGGTGGCGAAAGTGATGCGGACGAACCGCGAATCGTCGACGACCAGCACGCGCCTTTTTGCCTGTGCGCTTGCCGGCGATAGCATGCCTATTCCGAGAGGTCTACCACGATCCGGCGATTCACCTTGGCGTTGATGAAGTCGTCGAACACGCCCGGCAACTCGCGCAACGGGATGGTCCGGCACATCTCTTTGAGGAGCGGCGGCTTCAAGTCAGACGCGAGCCGCTGCCACACGGTCTCGCGGATATCGCGCGAGCTCTCGCCCGAGTTGATGCCGAGGAGACTGACGCCGCGCAGGATGAAGGGCATCACCGTCGTATTGAGGTTGAAGCTCGCGGCGAGGCCGATCGAGGCGATGACGCCGTTCTCCTTCATGTTGCTGGCGATCCACGCCAGCATGTCGCCGCCGAGATTGTCGACCGCGCCGGCCCAGGTCGCCTTGTCGAGCGGCCGGATCTTCTCCAGGTTGATGCTCTGGCGCAGCATCACTTCCTTCGCGCCGAGCTTCTTCAGCCAGTCGCTCTCGCTAGACTTGCCGGTCACCGCGACGACCTCGTAGCCGCGCTTGGCGAGCATCGCCACCGCGATCGAGCCGACGCCACCGGTCGCGCCATTCACCAGCACCGGGCCGTTGCCCGGCTTCAGCCCATTGTGCTCCATGCGATGCAGCGCGATGCCCGCGGTATAGCCGGCGGTGCCGAAAGCCATCGCCTCCCAAAGCGTGAGGCCCTGCGGCACGCGGCTGATCCATTCGCCCTGCACGCGCGCATAGGGCGAGTAGCCGCCGTCGTGCGACACGCCGATGTATTCGCCGCCGGTGGTGAGCACCGCGTCGCCCTTCTTCCAGCGCGGGTTGGTCGACTCGATGACGGTGCCGGAGAAATCGATGCCGCCGATGGTCGAAGGCCGGCGCAGGATCTTGCCCTTGCCGGTCACGGCGAGCGCATCCTTGTAATTCACGTCCGAGTAGGCGACGCGCACCACCACGTCGCCGGGATCCAGCTGCTCGAGCGTGTAGTCGACGAATTCCGCGCGGATCTTCTTGTCCGGCGTCTCGGTGAGCTTGAAAGCCTTGAAGCGTTCCATGGTCTCCTCTACTCGGCCTTGATGCCCGCCTGCTTGACCACGCGGGTCCATTTCTCGGTCTCGGC
>JAEKLK010000040.1 GCA_019509895.1 Betaproteobacteria bacterium
CTTACGCTTCGGCGCTCGCGGCGACCGGCCAGCCGCTTCGGACGCTCCACATGGATAGCGCCATGCTCCATGGCTGCGCGCACCTCGCCGACTGGCCCGGTGTGCCGGTGGCGGACGACGAAGGACGGATCATCAGCGGCGCGCTCGGCAATGCGAAATCCATTCTGCTCGCGAACCATGGCCTGCTCACGGTGGGTAGCAGCGTGGAAGAAGCGACCTACCTCGCCGTGTTCTTCGAGCGCGCCGCGCGCATGCAGCTTCGCGCCATGGCGGCGGGTGGCTATAAGGAAGTGAAACGCGAGCTTGCCGAGGAGGCGCGCGCCTTCCTTCTCCAGCCCTCGATCGTGCGCGCGACCTTCGCTTACTGGCTCAGGCGGGCGGCCGCGTAACGGCGCCCAGGTGCGCCGAACCAACGAGCGCGGCGTATTTTTCCAGCACGCCGCCGAGCGTGCGCTTGGGCGGCCTCGCCTTGCGGCGCTTGAGCTCCGCGGCGCCCACCAGCAGCTCGAGTCGGCCGCGCCCGGCATCGATGCGGATGCGATCGCCATTCTTCACCAGCGCGATCGCGCCGCCCGCGGCCGCCTCGGGCGAGACGTAGCCGACCATCATGCCGCGCGTCGCACCGGAGAAGCGGCCGTCGGTGAGGAGCGCCACCTTCTCACCCATGCCCTGCCCGTAGATGAGCGCCGTCACGCCGAGCATTTCGCGCATGCCAGGACCGCCTTTCGGTCCCTCATAGCGGATGACCAGCACTTCGCCCGCCTTGTACGCGCGGCGCTTCACCACGTCGGTGCACGCTTCTTCCGAGTCGAAGACTCGCGCCCGTCCCTCGAACGCCAGTCCCTTCAGGCCCGCGACCTTGATGAGCGCACCCTCGGGCGCAAGGTTGCCCTTCAGCACGACAAGGCCGCCGGTCTTCATGATCGGCTCGCGACGCACCACCTCGCCGTCAGCACCGTCATGCCTGGCCAGCGCGGTCTCCAGCTTTTCGCCATTCAGCGTCAGGCACTCGCCGTGCAGCGCGCCGCGCTCGAGCAGCGCCTTCAGCACCGCGTACACGCCGCCTGCGGCGTGCAAATCCTTCGCCAGAAAGCGCCCGCCCGGCTTGAGATCGGCGATCAGCGGCGTGCGCTTCGCGACGCGCGCGAAATCCTCCAGCGCGAAGCGAATGCCGGCTTCATGCGCGATCGCCGGAATGTGCAGGCCTGCATTGGTCGATCCGCCGGTGGCGGCGACCGCCGCGCACGCGTTCTCCAGGCTCTTGCGTGTCACGAGCTCGCGCGGCAGCGGCCCGCCGCGCTCCAGAATGCGCATCGCAGCCGCACCGGCCGCACGTGCCAGCGCCTTGCGTTCGGGCGCCACGGCGGGCAGCGTTGCGGTGCCCGGCAGCGCGAGCCCGAGCGTCTCGCCCACCATCGCCATGGTGTTGGCGGTGAACTGGCCCGGGCAGGAGCCGAGCGTCGGCAGGCACGCGCGCTCGAGCTCGGCGAGCTCGGCCTCCTTCATCTCGCCCGCCAGCACGGCGCCCACAGCTTCGTAGGTATCGAGCACCGTGACATCGCGGCCGCGCCACCGGCCGGGCAGCGCCGCGCCGCCATAGACGAATACCGACGGCACGTTCAGGCGCACCATCGCCATCATCATGCCGGGCAGCGTCTTGTCGCAACCGGCGAAGCCGACCAGCGCGTCGTAGGCATGGCCGCGCACCACCGCCTCGACGCCATCGGCGATGATCTCGCGCGAGACGAGCGAATAACGCATGCCGCCGTGGTTCATCGACATCGAATCGGCGACCGAGATCGAGGCGAAGTCGAAGGCCACGCCACCCGCGTCGCGCACCGCCGCCACGGCTTCACGCGCGAACTCTCCGAGGAGCGCATTGCACGGCGTGACGCGGCCGTCGGTGGAGGCGACGCCGACGAAGGGCTTGCCGAGGTCTTCGTCGCGCAGGCCGAGCGCGCGCAGGAAGGCGCGGTGCGGCGCGCGGTCGAGCCCTTCAACCGTGATGCGGGAGGGCAGCTTCTTCGTATTCACGCACGATCTCATCGATCGACTCACTCGCGGGCAGGCCGAGCTCGGCCGCGCGCTTCGAGTAAGTCGCCTTGGGTGCCGCGTCCATAACCATCTGCAGGCGCGGGTCGGGCTCGAAGCGCACCTTGCCCCGCGCCCTGGCCTTCACCGCGTCCCACATTTCCTGCGCGCTCACGCTGATGCCACTCAGCAGCACCGTGCGCCGCGCGCCCAGCGTTTCGGCCGGCACCTCGGCCATGCGCATGAACGCGTCCACGACGCGTCCGACCGAGATGCATGCGAGCCGCGTCTGCGGCTGCACCGGGCACACATAGTCGCGCCCGGCGAGCGGCTCGCGAATGATGGCGCTCGACCAGCCCGACACGGCGGTATTGGCACTGTGCGGCCGCACCAGCACCGCCGGCAGCCGCAGCGTGCGTCCGTCGACATAGCCGCGGCGGCTGTAGTCGTCGATCAGCACCTCGCAGACGAGCTTCTGCGCGCCGTAGGACATGCGCGGCAAGGGCGGCGTTTCATCGGTGAGCACCGCGGGAAGCGCGCCGCCATAGACGGCGATCGAGGAGGCGAAGACGAATTTCGGACGGTGGCCGGCCAGCCGGCACGCCTCGAGCAGATCGCGCGTCGCGTCGAGGTTCACCTTGGTGCCTAGCTCGAAGTTTGCCTCGGCACCGCCCGACACGAGCGAAGCGAGATGGAATACGACATCGATCTCGGCTGTGATGAGCGAGCGCGCAAATTGCGGGTACGCGATATTCCCTACGCGCGAATCGGCGAACGCCATGGCGGCCTGGTCGGTGGCAATGACGTTCGCCTCGCCGAGCGCCCGCACCAGCGCCGAACCGATGTAGCCCGCGGCGCCGGTGACGAGTATTCTCACCGGGGCATTATTCCAAATCAGAGATAGGAGGATCGATGTTTCGCAGCGCAGCCACGTTCGCCCTGGCGCTCACGAGCGTCGCCACGTCGGCGCAGAACTATCCCGCCCATCCGGTGAAGGTGGTCGTGCCTTACGCCGTCGGCGGCTCGGCCGACGTGTACGGCCGCGTGCTCGCCGCCAAGCTCTCGGAATCCATGGGACACCCGTTCGTGATCGAGAACCGGCCGGGCGGCGGCGCGGTCATCGGCACCGATGCCGTGGCGAAGGCGCCGCCCGACGGGTACACCCTTCTCGTCATGTCGAACACGCACACGGTGAACGAGACGCTGATCCCGAAGAAGCCCTACGACCTGATGCGTGATCTCGCGCCGATCACGGGTATCAACTCGCAGGACCTGATGCTGGTCGCCGCGCCGGGCCTGAAAGCGGGCAACCTGCGCGAGGTCATTGCGCTCGCGAAGAAAGAGCCGGGAAAGCTGAACTATGCCTCCTCGGGTCCGGGCACGCCGTATCACATGGCGGGCGAGCTCTTCAAATACATGGCAGGCGTCGACATCGTGCACGTGCCGCACAAGGGCTCGGACCAGGCGCGCACCGCCGTGCTCGGCGGCCAGGTGGAGCTGATGTTCGACGCCATCAGCACCATCGTCTCGCAGGTGCGCGCCGGCAAGCTGAAGGCGCTCGGCACCACCGGAAAGACGCGCTCCTCGGTGACCCCGGACATTCCGACGCTCGCCGAGGCCGGCGTGCCGGGCTATGAAGCCACCATCTGGCTCGGCCTGATGGCGCCCGCGGCGACGCCGAAGCCGATCCTCGAGCGCCTGAGCAACGAAGTGCGCAAGGTGATCAACGCGCCCGACGTGAAGGACAACTGGGCCAGGCAGGGCGCCGTCCCGATGGCCATGGCGCCGGAGGAATTCGGCAAGTTCGTGCGCGAGGACATCGGCAAATGGGGCAAGCTCGTCAAAGACACCGGCATGAAAGTCGACTGAGCATGGGCGCGAAACTTGGCTTACTCGTCGCCGGGCTCGTCATGGCGACGGCCGCGGCTGCGCAAACCTGCCCGGAGAAGAACATCCTCTACTGGCAGGCGTTCCCGGCCGGCGGCGAATCAGACCTCTCGGCGCGCCACCAGCAGCTCGTGCTGAAGAAGAAGTGCTCCGCGATCGAGACCATCATCCAGTACAAGCCCGGCGCGGGCGGCGGACTTCTCTGGATGCAGCTCAACCAGCTTCCGGGCGATGGCTACAACATCGCCGGCATCAACCTGCCGCACATGGTGCTGCAGCCGATGGAAGGCACGGTGCAGTACAAGACCGAAGACGTTGCGCCCGTGTACTGGTTCCATTACACGCCCGATGCGCTGGTCGTCGCCGAGTCGAGCCCGATCAGGACGTTTGCCGAGTTCGTGCGAGCGGCGAAAGCCGAGCCAGGAAAGATCAGTCTCGGCGGCTCGGGGCTCAATTCCGCCAACCACATGGCGCACGAGCGGCTGAATGCCGTGTTCGGCGTCAAGACGACCTATGTGCCATTCAAGGGCACGGGCGACATGACCACCGCGGTGATCGGCGCTCATGTCCACGGCGCCATGTCGTACACGGCGTTCGCCGTCAATAACAAGGGCAAGGTGCGGGCGCTGGCGGTGGCGATGGACAAGCGCCATCCGCTGCTGCCTGACGTGCCGACGTTCCGCGAGCTCGGCACCGATTGGGTTGACGGCGCCTATCGCGGCATCGGCGTCCCGAAGTCGACGCCGCCCGAGGCGCGCAAGCGGCTGTCCGACCTGTGGGCAGCGCTGAACGCCGATCCCGAGATGAAGGAGCTAGCGGCGAAGAGCGGATTCGAGCTGATCGACGTCGGCATCGACAAGATGGACGCCTTCATGAAGGACAAGATCCGTATCTACACGGAGTCCGGAAAGCGCATGGGCCTGGGCAAATAGCGGAAACCGCGCGGGGCAAGTCGTGGTCTATCGACCGTGAGCACCAGCGCGCTTTGGCTGGCGATCTTCCTGATCCTCGTCGTCGCCGGAATCGGCGGCATGTTTCTGTACGGTTGGCTGCACCGCAAGGACAAGATGCCCAAGGTGGCGCCGCTGCCGCCCGAGGACGACGACTGGAAATAGCAGCGCCGCGCTACTGCGCGGGCGAGGCGACCGGCTTTCCCTTCTCCACGATGTAGGTGGCGAGCACCTTCGCCGGGCCGCCGCCGGTGTTCTTGCCGTCGTGCACCACGCCGGCCGGAATGAAGAACGCTTCGCCCGCGTTCAGCGTACGCGGCGGCTGCCCCGCCACTTCGAGCTGCAGCGTGCCCTCGAGCACATAGCCCAGCTCCTCGCCCGGGTGCGTGTGCTTGCCGGCGGCGATGCCGGGCGCGAACTCGGCCACCACCTGTACCGCATGGCGCACGGGGTCGCTCATGTTCTGATCCTGCAGCACGCGGCGGCTGAAGCCAGCCTGCTGCGCGCAAACGAGCGCCGTGGCGCCCAGCGCCGCGATGAGCAGCACGATTCTCATGGTGATCTCCCTAAGTGGAAACGGCTTCCAGCAGCTTCATCATCGTCTGGTCGGCCCAGTAATCCGCATCCTCGTCGATCTTCTTGTCGCCGCGCGCCCGGATCGCCGGGTCGATGCGCTTGCGCTCGCAGAAGCCATGCCAGAATTGCTTCACTTCGTCCGCCGTCATGTCGTCGGCACGTCGCGCCGGTGGTTTCGTTGTCATTGCTCAGCCCCAGATCAACCAGAAGCCGGCCGCAAATGCGACCGGCAAAACGACCGCGAATCGGGTGATGGTCGCCATGCGGCGGCGCTCGGTGACGTCGAACTCCGCCTTGCGGTGGTACCGCTTCGAGCGCTCCTTCACGTCCTTGTTGAGCATCAGGTACTCGAACAGCACGAGCAGGCCGCCGATCGCGAGCCCGATGAGCGCGCCTTCCACGCTGGGATGCATGCGCGCGACTCTAGCAAATCAGCGGTAAAGAAGCACGGACTCGCGCTCCTCGCGCCAGGATTGCTCCTGCGGCCCCGCGAGTGCCTCCAGCTCCGCCGGCCCGGCCGCCCGATCGTCGACCCACCGCCGCAGCGCCTCGCCGCCGTTGATCACGTCGATGGCCAGCCGATCGCGCTCATACTCGTACGGGAAGTCGCGCCAAAGCGGATAGTCGCGTTTTAGGTTTCGCAGCGCCTTGAACGCCCCGGCCATGAGCCGCCACGGACGGAATTCGTGGGCGCCGTAGAGCGGCGCCTCGGCGTGCAGCTGCAAGCCGGCGCACAGCTTGCCGACGTGCTTGTGAAAGGTCGGCTCGAACCAGCACTCACGCAGTACACAGCCGCGCAGCCATTGCGGCGCCAGGGTGCGTAGCGTGCGCGCGAGCTGGCGGGCGTCGATGTCCGGCGCGCCGAAGAGCTCGAGCGGCCGCGTCGTGCCGCGTCCTTCCGAGAGCGTGGTGCCTTCCAGCATGACGGTGCCCGGATAGCAGCGCGCCATGGCGACGTTGGGCGCGTTCGGGCTCGGATTGATCCAGACCCGCTCGCCGCTCGGCCAGCCGTCGGCCGCCCAGCCCTGCATCGCCACCACCTGCAGATCAACATCGAGGCGCAGCGTGCGCCGGTACCACTGCGCAAGCTCGCCCATGGTGAGCCCATGGCGCATCGGCAGCGGGCCGGCGCCGACGAAGCTCTCCCACCCGGACGCGAGGCGCGTGCCTTCGACGGCGCGCCCGACAGGATTGGGCCGGTCGAGTACCCAGACGGCCTTGCGATGCGCCGCGGCCGCCTCGAGCACGTAGCGCAGCGTGGTAATGAAGGTGTAAACGCGGCAGCCAAGGTCCTGCAGGTCGACAAGCAGCACGTCGAAGGCATCCATCATCTGCGACGTCGGCCGCCGCACCGCGCCATAGAGGCTGAACACCGGGATGCCGTGTACCGGGTCGGCGAAGTCCGGCGACTCGAGCATGTTGTCCTGCTTGTCGCCGCGCAGGCCGTGCTGCGGGCCGAACGCCGCGCTCAGCTTCACCTCGGGCAATGCGGCGAGCGCATCAAGGCTATGCACGAGCTCGCGCGTCACCGAGGCGGGATGCGCGAGCAGCGCGAGCCGTTTCCCGGCGAGCGGGCCGCGCAAGCGCGCGTCCTCGAGCAGCCGGTCAATTCCGAATTTCATCGAGCGCTAGAGCAAAGGCGTGCTCGTGATGGAAGTCTGGCTTGCCGGGTGCATGGCGCAGAGCCCAGTACGCGTAGCCGCCGCTTTCTTCCTCGA
>JAEKLK010000041.1 GCA_019509895.1 Betaproteobacteria bacterium
ATCGAGTCGATGCGGCCGGTTCCGGCGCGCAGCGGTCCCGGCGTGGTCGGCGCGACCACCACGGACCCGCTGCCCGCCTGCGGCACGACGACGGCCGAGCCGGCCGGCGCATTCTGCGGCACGACCACGGCACCCGCCTGCGGCGCGGGCTGTACCACGACCGGCGCGGGCGCCGGCGCAACCTTCGACTCGGTGGCACACCCGGCAAGGGCGGCGAGGGCGATGGCGGACAACGTGTAAGGCAGTTTGCTCATAGGTATCTCCTTGAAAGGCGCCTAGAAGCAGCAAAACTCGTTCCCCGCCGCGTCCGGCCATTCCCTACTGCGCGAGCGCGCGCTCGATGCGCTTCTCGGTGGCCGGATGGCTGGAGAGGTAATCGAGGGCACGCTCACCGCGCGCGCCACTGCCGCGCGAGCCTTCGAGCCGCCGCAGGATATCGGCGAAGTGCCGCGGCGAGATGCCGATCTCCTTCAGGCGCACGAAGGCATAGCGATCCGCGTCCTCCTCGAAGGCACGCGAATAGCCGGTCTGTACGAGCACGCTCGGCACCGCGACGATGATCGCGCTTAGCGACGCAGCATCGCCGAAGAGCGTGGCGACGAGGGCGCCAACGCCGAGCGCCTGGAAGGCGAGCCGCAGGCCGTGCCGGTGGCGCACGTGGCCCACTTCGTGCGCGAGCACGGCCACGATCTCGTCGTCGTTTTGCGAGAGCTTGACCAGGCCATCGGTCATCACGATCGTGCCGCCGGGCAGCGCGAAGGCGTTGGCGCCGATCGTGCGACAGCTGCGCAGCTCCAGCCGATAGTGGAAACCGTCCTGCAGACCGTGCGTCAGCGCTTCAAAGCGGCTGCGCAGCTCCGCGGCGCGCTTGGACGCAAGCATGCTCGGGCCGCAGCCCATGCTGTCCAGCGTGCCGAGCGTGCGCTCGCCCAGGGCCGTTTCGACGTCGATCGGCACGGATTCGGCGGCAATGCGCGCGGCGATTGGCACGCCGTACACCACCATCCACCACGCGACGAGACCTACGACCAGCACCGCAGCGAGCGCGTACGGCCAGCGCCGCTCGAGCCGGTGGATGCGGCCCTCGAGCGCGTTCGCCTCCGGGAAAAGCGCCGCGATGGCCGCCTCGTCAGCCGTCTGCAACTGCGCGCCGTCCGGAAGCTGCAGGATGCGGCGCGTCGCACCGATCGGCGGCTCAACCTGCACCGCCGAAGTTGGCACGCGCGCGCGCACGCCTTCGCCGGTGATTTCGAGCTCACCGGTCCAGGCGCGCACGCGCACCGGCCGCGAGGCCGAGCTCTTGCCGTCGTAATAGAGCGCCTGGAACTCGACCACCGTGCTCTAGATGCTGAAGTCGAATCCCAACATCTCGCCTACCTCCTCGGGCGCCGCGGCGACCTCCGATTCCTGCGCGGCGACGAAGCCGTCGAGGCCGCCGGTGACTTCGAGCGTCATCTTCTCGGCGCGGTAGCGCATCGTGCGCACCACCGCCCACGCCGTCGCCAAGCCGAGGGTCAGGACGAGCGCCAGCACGTTCACGAAATAGAGCCAGGCGAGATCGCGGGCCCGCAGGCGGCTTTCGAAACGTACCTGCGGCGCGCCGCTCGTCCCGCCGCCGATCGTGAGCTTGTTCCATACCGCATTGCCGATACGCGCCCGCGGATAGGCGAACCACATGAGATAGAGGGCGAACATGCCAAGCGGCAATGCGAGCGCCGGCAGCCATCTCGTCGGACCAGCCGGCACAACAGCCACGGCAGAAACGACGATCACGCCAATGACGCCGGCCAGGAGGGTGAAGGCGAGCAGGCGCAGATAGATGCCATAGAAAATGCGGATCAAGCTCGGCAGGGCGAACCTCGCGGTGCCGTAGCGGTGACGCTCGGCGCTGAAGCGGGTGAGTTCGGCCCGTGCATAGGGATAGCCGAAGCCGGCGGTGATGAGCGTAACGAAGGCGCACCACGCCATGAGCCCAAGCGCTTCGCGATACGTGGCGCTGAAGTGAAAGCGCATGTTGCGGTAAGCCGAGTTGTAGGCGTTGAACGCCAGCGAACGCACGTAGAGCCAGGGAAAGACGATGGCGAAGACCAGGGCGAGCACCCCCTGCGCGAGCGGCGAGAACTGCCCGGCGATGCTGTAGAGCGCAACCAGCGCCACGGCGACCAGCCGGCCTTTCAGGATAGCGATCGGATTCCCTCGGTACTCGAAGCCCTCGCCCGCGATCTTCGTATGCGCGTAGAAGTAGCGCTTCTTGCGCACCTTGGCCCACGCCGAATAGATGCCGATCGTCACGATCGTCAGCGCGAGGTTGACGATCCAGATGCGAAAGTACTCCCCGGCGCTCGCGCTGAATTCGACCGGATAACGCGTCTCAGCGCCCGGGACTGCGACGTCGAGCGCCGCCTTGTCCATCGCTCCCCCTTTTTCTAGTTCCGGCTCCGTCCCGCAATCAGCGCCTTATACACCGGCGCCGCGACCGCGACGAATGCGAGCGCCATCAGCACCGCACTGATCGGCCGCGTGAAGAAGATGCCGATGCCGGCGTCCGAGATGATGAGCGACTGGCGCAGCGCCCGCTCGGCGAGCGGCCCGAGCACCAGCGCGAGCACCAGGGCCGCCGGCGAGTAGCCGAGCTTCTTCATGAAGTAGCCGAGCACGCCGAAGACCAGCATCTGGCCGACGTCCCAGACGTTGTTCTTGAGCGAGTAGGCGCCGGTGACGCAGAAGATCACGATCAGCGGCATGAGGATGCCGTAGGGCACGCGCAGCGCGCGGACGAAGAGCGGAATGAACGCGGTGCTGAGGATGAGCAGCATCACGTTGGCGATGTACTGCGAGGCGATCAGGCCCCAGACGAACTGCGGGTTCTTCTCGAAGAGCATCGGCCCGGGGCGCAGGCCCCACATCATCAGCCCACCGAGCATGATGGCGGTGGTCGCCGAACCGGGAATACCGAGCGTCAGCATCGGCACCATCGCCGCGGTCGCGGCGGCGTTGTTCGCCGACTCAGGCGCCGCCACGCCTTCGATCGCGCCTTTGCCGAACTGCTCGGGGTGTGCAGAGACCTTCTTCTCTACCGTGTAGGAGAGAAAGGAAGCGACGGTGGGCCCGGCGCCCGGCAGCACGCCGACCAGGAAACCGAGCACCGTACCGCGCACGATGGCCCAACGGCTGCGCACCCAGTCGGCCCCGCTCGGCAGCACGTCGCGCAGGCCGTAGCGGCCTTTGGCGAGCGGCGGCTTGCCGACCTGCTCGGCGTCGGCGAGCACCTCGCCCAGGCCGAAGAGGCCGATGGCCACCGGCAGGAAATCGATCCCGTCCATCATCTCCGGGATGCGGAAGCCGAAGCGCGCGTCGCCCGAGATGATGTCGTAGCCGACCATCGCCAGCATCAGGCCGAACACCATGCTGATGTAGCCCTTGAGCGGATCGTCGCCGGCGAGCAGCGTCACCGTCGTCAGGCCGACGAGCATCAGCGCGAAGGTCTCCGGCGGGCCGAACGACAGCGACCATCTCGCGAGCAGCGGCGACACGAGCATCAGCAGCACCACGCCGATCGTGCCGGCGATGAATGAGCCGAAGGCGGCGATGCCGAGCGCCGGTCCGGCGCGTCCCTGGAGCGCCATCTGGTAACCGTCGAGGCAGGTGACCACCGAGGCGGATTCGCCCGGCGTGTTGATGAGCACCGAGGTGATCGTGCCGCCGTACATGGTGCCGGCGTAGAGCGCCGCCAGCATGATGATGCCGGAGGTCGGATCCATTCCGAACGTCAGCGGCAGTAGGAGCGCCACGCCGGAGGGCGGCCCGATGCCGGGCAACGCGCCGATCAGCATCCCGACCATCACGCCGGCGAACGCCATCATCAGGTTGAACGGCGTCAGCGCCACGCCGAAGCCCATCGCGAGATTGGCGAGAAAGTCCACTAGAGACGGAAAATGGTGACTGTCACCATTTTTCTAGAAGCCGAGCGGACTCAGCGGGAACGGCACCTTCAGCCAGTGAACGAACACGAGCCAGTTGGCCGCCGAGGCGGCGAGCACGACGGCGGCGGTGAGCCACCACGCGTGGCGCTCGAAGTAGCGCATGACGAACGCCAGGTAGAGCGCGCTCGGGACGATCATGCCGAGCGGCTTGAGTAACGCCACGTACAGCACGCTCGCGGCGATCAGCGTGATCAGGCGGCGCGCGCCCTCGCCGCTCGGCAGCCATGGGGTGTTCGCATCGGCTGCCCGCGGGCGACGCAGCAGCATGAGGAGCGCGAGCGCCGCCATGACGCCGCCGAGCCAGGCCGGGAGGAAGCCCGAGCCCGGGCCGGTGTCGCTCCAGTACGGGTAGTACTTCAGCCCGCCCGCGGCAAAGGCGAGCGAGAACGCGAGCAGCACTGCCGCCGTGATGCGGTCGGCTCGTGGCACGCGATTACTTCTTGATGGCGCCGAGCTCGTTCAGCGCCCGCGCATATTTCTCGCGCAGGCCGTCGAGATACTTGTTCGCCTCCTCGCCGGTCCACTGGGTCGGCGTGAGCAGGTTGCGCTTGATGTAGTCCTCTTTCCACTTCTTCGTATCGGTCACCTTGCGCAGCGTCTCGACCCACCACTTGACCGCCTCCGGCGACATGTTGGCCGGCCCGACCACGCCACGCATCTGCTCCCAATAGAAGTCGTAGCCGCGCTCGGCAAAGGTCGGCACGTCGGGCGCGTCCGCGAGCCGCTTCTTCGACGCGACCGCAAGGTTGCGCGCCTTCTTCGCCTCGATCTGCGCAATGATCTCGTTGGGGTTCATGACGCCCGCGTCGACGTGGCCGCCCATCAGAGCGGCGGTCACTTCGCCGCCGGAGTTGAACGGCACGTACTTCACCTTGACCTTCGCCGCCTGCTCGAAGAGGTGCGTGAAGATATGGTCCTCCGTGAAGGTCGCGGTGCCGCCGACGGTGAGGCCGCCGGGCTTGGCGCGCGCCGCGTTCACGAAGTCGTCGATCGTCTTGTACGGGCTCTCGCTCCTCACCGAGATCATGAGCTCGTCGATCGCCACGATCATCAGCGTGGTCATGGCGTCGCGATGGTCGCCGGGCAGACGGCCCTCGATCTTGCCGGAGACGACGAGCGGCGTGGCGCCCGCGACCACGTGCGAATCGCCTTTCTTGTTGATGAGGTAGTTGTAGCCGACCGCGCCGCTGCCGCCGGCGCGGTTGTTCACGACCAGCGGCACCGGCGACCATTTGTTCTCGTCGATGATGCCGGTGATCATGCGCATCAGGTTGTCGGTGCCGCCGCCGGGTGCATAGGGAACCACCACTTCCACCGGGCGCTGTGGATACCTGGCTTGCGCGAAAGCCGGGCTTGCGCATAACAGCGCCGCGGCGGCGCCGGCGGCTGCGACTGATTTCCACATGGTGCAATCCTCCTCGGAATCATGTTAGCGCCGGCCGCGCGGCGGCGGCGGGACGATCGTCCGCGGTCCACTGCAGGACGAAGGCGAGCGCGCCGATGGCGACCAGGGCGCTCCAGGCAAGCGCGTAGTTGCCGGTCAGCGTGAAAGCGAGGCCACCGAGCCAGGCGCCGGCGAACGAGCCGAGCTGGTGGCTGAAGAAGGCAACCCCGTATAGCGTATTGAAATGACCAAGGCCGAAGATGCGGCCGATGACGCCGGAAATGAGCGGTGCCACGCCGAGCCAGAGAAAGCCCATGGCGGCCGCAAAGGCGAGCGTGCTGGCCGCCGTGACCGGCAGCGCCAGGAAGACGCAGATCAGCACGGTGCGCGTGCCGTAGATAAAGGCGAGCAATCGCTTGTTGCTATAGCGCGCGCCGAGCTGACCGAATATATAGGTGCCGACGGTATTGCAAAGGCCGATGACACCCAGCGCCTGCGCGCCGACCGACGGCGCGACGCCGCAGAGCTCGAGGTATGCCGGCAGGTGCGTGGTGATGAAGATCAGCTGAAAGCCGCAGGCGAAGTAGGCGACCGTCATCTGCACGAAGCCGCGATGCCTCGCGGCTTCGCCGAGCGCGGTGGCAAGGCGCTGCGGCGCCTGCGCCGGCGCCGCCAAGGGCGCCTCGCGTATGAAAAACGAGAGCAGCATCATGGCGCCGGCGACCGCGGCAAAGGCGAGCAACCCGGCCTGCCAGCCGTAATGGGCGGAGAGCGATTGGCCGAGCGGCGCCAGCACCACCGTGCCGAGCGACCCGGTGGCGGCCACCGTGCCGATACGCTGGCTGCGCTTCTCCGGCGGGCTGGCGCGCGCCACGACGCCAATCAGCACGCCGAAGCCCGTGCCGGCGATGCCGAGGCCGATCAGTAACCCGGCCGCGTCCAGCGCCAGCGCGCCGCGCGACAGCGCCATCACGAGGAGACCGGCGGCATAAACCACCGCGGTGGCGAACACGACGCGCCGTGCGCCGTAGCGGTCGGCGAGCGCGCCGATGAACGGCTGCGAGATGCCCCAGACGATGTTCTGCAGGGCGAGCGAGAAGCTGAAGGCGGCCGCCGAGATGCCGAGCTCGGCGGTCACCGGTCCCAGGAACACGCCCATGCTCTGGCGCATGCCCATGGAGAGCGAAATCATGGCACCGCTCACCACGAGCAGCATGAACATGGCGCGCGATTTCACCGGCCGATTCTAGGCGATGCCATTAGACTGCCGCCTTTCGCTATGACATCTCTTTCCGGCAAAGGCGCCCTAACCATGGATGAACTCCTCTACGAAGTGCGCGACGGCGTCGGCTACGTCACCTTCAACCGGCCGCAGGCGCGCAACGCCCTCACGTTCGCCATGTACGAGCGCCTCGGCGAAATCTGCAACGAGGCTTCGGAGAAGCGCTCATCTGGCAGTTCGGTGCGCGCGATCCTCATGACGGGCGCTGCCGACAAGGCGTTCGCCGCCGGCACCGACATCTCGCAGTTCCGCACCTTCGACAAGGAAGAAGACGCGCTGCAGTACGAGGAGCGCATCGACCGCGTGATGACGGCGATCGAGCGTTGCAAGGTGCCGACGATCGCCGCGATCCACGGCGCGTGCACCGGCGGCGGCGCGTCGATCGCCGCCTGCTGCGACCTGCGCGTCGCCTCGCGCGCCATGAAGTACGGCTTTCCGGTGGCGCGCACGCTCGGCAACTGTCTTTCGCTCGCCAGCTACAACCGCCACGCGCCGCTCACGCTGCAGGCGACCAAGGAGGCGCTCCTGCGCCTGCGGCCGAAGATCGCGCACGGCGAAGGCAACGACCTCGTGCTCATGTGCTACATGAGCCAGGACTTCCGCGAGGGCATGGACGCTTTCCTGAACAAGCGCAAGCCGGTCTGGAAGGCGCGCTAGCGCCTTTCCGCGGGCGAGCGCAGGCTCCGCTCGTATTCGGCGATCACCTGGGCGCCGAAAAGGAGCAGCGTCGCGCCAAACTCGAGCGACAGCAGCACCGCGATCGCCGTGGCGAGCGAGCCATACACCACGCCGATCTGCGAGAGCCGCGCGAAGTACCAGACGAGCAGGTGCCGCGTCACCTCCCAGAGGAGCGCGGCGACCGCGCCGCCGATGAGCGCGTGGCGATACGACAGGCGCCCGACCGGCATGACCAGGTACACCGAGGTGACGATCAGGATCTCCCCCGCGACGCCCAGCAGGTAAAGCGCGACGCCGGACACGCCACCGAGCGACCATTCGCGGCCGAGGAAGTCGATGCTCCGCTCGCCGATCGCTTCCAGCGCGCCGGCGACCAGCGACACCGCCAGCGTGCCAGCCGCGAGAAAAAGGATGTAGCAATAAGGCAGGATCGCCGATACCAGGAAATGGCGCCGTCGCACCTGCACGCGATGGTGGAAGATGATCGACATCGCGTTCTCCAGCACGGTGAAGGCGAGCGAGCTGAAGAAGACCAGGGTGATGCCCAGTACCCAGCCGAGCACGTCCCGATGCTCGATGAAGTTCTCGAGCTCGGCCAGCACCGCGCGACCCTCGCCCGGGAAAAGCCACCCGAGGTAGCGCGCCATGGTCTCCAGCAGAAGCGCGCGATCGACGATGTGCGAGAGCACGATCAGGACCAGGATGAGTAGCGGAATGATTGACAGGAGCGCGTAGTACGCGACCGCGCCGGCGAGCAGCAAGCCCTGGTTCGCCTTGAAACCTTTCAGCGCGCGTAAGGCAAAGGCCCCGGGGCGTTCGAGCATCGGATCGCAAAATACACCGGCACGCGGCGCGGATTTTGGTGTTCAATCCGCATCTTTCGCCGGAGCCCACCACAATGCACGTTCTCACCCGCTTGCGCTACGCCGCCTTTGCCCTGATCGTCGCCTGGACCGCCGTGGCCTGCGCGCAGGCGCAGCGCGCGCCCGCCAATTCCGCCTACCAGCCGGAAGTCGGCCAGGCCGGAAAGGACGTCGTCTGGGTGCCGACGCCGCAGGCGGTGGTCGACCGCATGCTCGACATGGCGAAGGTGACGCCGCAGGACTTCCTCATGGATCTCGGCTCGGGCGACGGTCGCACGGTGATCACCGCGGCGAAGCGCGGGACGCGCGCACTGGGCATCGAATACAACCCGGACATGGTCGAGCTTTCCAAGGCGAACGCGCGCGCGGCCGGCGTCACCGACCGCGCACAGTTCATGAAGGCCGACCTCTTCGAGACCGATTTCTCCAAGGCGACCGTCATCACCATGTTCCTGCTTCCGGGCATCAATCTGAAGCTGCGGCCGAAGATCCTCGGCCTGAAACCCGGTACGCGCGTGGTGTCGAACACCTTCACCATGGGCGAGTGGCAGCCCGACGACAAGCAGACCGTCGATGCGGGCTGCGACGGCTCGTGGTGCACGGCGCTCCTGTGGATCGTGCCGGCGCGCGTCGCCGGCAGCTACAAGGTGCCGCAGGGCGATCTCACGCTGAAGCAGGAGTTCCAGATGGTCTCCGGGACGCTGAACGGCAACGGCCGCACCGTGCCCGTGCAGGGCAAGCTCACCGGCGATGAGCTCACGCTCACCGCCGGGAGCCGCGAGTATCACGGCAAGGTCAACGGCAAGCAGCTCGAGCTGCACTGAGGAGCAGGAGCGGCCACCGGGCAAATCGGCGCGGACGCCGGCGCCCGTTTGACTTGATACCAGGCCGGCCCGGTGCCACCCGGGCCGCTCCTGTCGGTGGAATCCTCGCCCGCGAGCGCGCTTCCGACGAAGCAGGCGCCGGTCGCGAGGAGAAGCAGGCAGCGCATTTGTCGGCGAGTCATTAGAACCGTCCTTCGTCGGTCACCTGCGGAAACGGGCTCGGTTCCACCGGCTCCGTGGGCGCATCGACGCGCGTCGCAGTGGCCGCACGCGCGTACGGACCGCTGACATCGGCGAGGGAACTGCAGCCCGTCGCCGCGAGCGAGAGAACGAAAAGCGAAGCGATCGTATATCTCATGGTTATTCCTTTCGTGAAGTGGGGACGTCTACAGCAGATACCGTGGCTGCGGCGCGCCTATTCCGTAGCACCTCAGCCCGCGCTGAAGAGCGGCACTACAGGTGTAATGCGTTGCGCCACCGGCGCGCCGCGCAGCAGAAGGCGCATGTCGTGCGCGAGCGATTCGGCGCTCGCCTCGGGATGAGCGATGAGCCGCAACTGCCCACGCGGGTCGAAGAGAAACACCGGGATGGAGTGATGCTCACCCGCCTCGACCTTGAATTCGCTCGTCGTCCGGCGCGTCGCTGCAGGGTCGCCCCGTAGCGCAAGAAAATCTTCGTGGAATGAGTGCACGTAATTCTTCAGCACGTTCGCCGAATCGCGCTTTGGATCGACGCTGACGAAGACACCTTGCACCTGCGCGCTCTCTGCGCCGAGCAGCCGCACTGCCTGCCCGAGCCTCGCGAGGGTGAGCGGGCAGACGTCCGGGCATCGGGTGTAGCCGAAATACAGCGCCACCACCTTGCCGCGTAGATCTGCGAGCGAGCGCGCCTTGCCCTCCTCGTCGAGCAGTTGGAAATCACGACCCCACCCCACGCCGGTCACATCGGTGGCGTCGAACTCCACAGGATCGGGTCGCAGCGCTGCGAGCGTCACGAAGGCACCGGCGACGATGGCACCGACGGCGGCCAGCGCCAGCAGCCAGCTAATAACGTCGCGGCGGCTCACAGGAAGCTGTACTGCACGGAGAACTGCAGCCGGTTCAAGTTGCCGGCGTCGCCGCCGGTCACGACGCGCCGCGCATGGATCACCTCGGCGCCGACATCGAAGTTCGCCACCGGCCGCCAGATGAGATTCAGGTGCTGCGACCGGTCGGCCTGGTTGATGCCCTTGAACGTGTCCGGCGGAGGCGCGGAGCTGGCGGCGGAAAGCTCGAGCGTCGAACGTAGCGTCGGCGACCAGAAGTGACGGTAGGCGATGTAGCCGCTCGTCTGGCGCGCAAGATGAAGCTCGCCGTGCGCGTCGACATAGCCGTCGGGAAAGAACCCCCCGTCCTGATAGCGGCCGATCGCATTGCCGGCGTTCAGGTTCAGGCGCAGGTCGTCCTTGCCGATCGCCGGTACGATGGCGGTGAACGCAAGCGCGCCGCCCGATTTGCCGCTGGTCGCGGCGGGTGCGGACGCGGAATCGACGTGGATGTTGCGCGCCAGGAGCCCCACGCTGTATGTGACGCCTCGGGCGCTGAAGTCGACGCGGCCCGTGAGGTCGGGCACGTGGTCGCTGTCCGATCGAAATGTCGTGGCGGTGCCGGGTACGGCCAGCACGGACTCCGGGTTCTCGGCCGACACCGACCATTGGCCGGTGGCGAATTTCTGCGTCCAGCGCACCTGCGCCTGGCGTACGAAGAGCTCACCGAGCGCGCCGCCGAAGTCGAGCGTCTCGGCGTACGCGGCCTGATTGAAGACATTGGTCCACGTCTGCCCGGCGGTGAAACCGCCCAGCTGCCCGTACGCGTGACGCAGCCGAAAGCCCTGTGAATTGGTGGAGGTCTCGTTGCTGTTGGGCAAATCGCCGAAGAAGTCGCCTTCGAGATTGGCTGTCAGCGGGCCATAGGCGGTCGGTGTGCTGGTCGCGAGCGAAAGCCGCGACTGGCGCGCATGGAAGGTGACCTGGTCGGTCTTGTGAGCGCCGGCGTTCGGCCCCACCGGAATCAGGCTCGGCACGAGCATCTGGTCGCCGACGCTGTCCACGCCGGCGCTGCGGCTGCTGAGGATGGCGTCGAGCTTGACGTAGCCGCTTACCGTGAAGGAGGTCTGCGCCTCGGCGGCGGCGCTGGCGCCGGCCAGTGCAGTCGCGACAAGCGCTGCTGCGGACGAGCGTTTCATGACACACCGCCAGGCACATCGAGCGCACCGCTGGACCAGCGCTGCTCATCGAGCCGGTAAATTTCGCGCGCGACGCCGTCGCGCGAAAACTGGAGGATGAGGTCCTGCGGCTGCGGGCTGAACGCCCCGAGCTTGTAGCTCCAGACTTCACGCTCAAGCCGCGGAAAAGCGTCGACGCTGTACGGCGGTCCGAGGAGGTCGCGGACCTCCTGCGCGCGCGATATCCCGGCATGCAGCCGGCCGACGTTTTCCTCCGTCAGCACCTGCTCGAGCGAGCGCAGGCGGCTGTCCGCGCCGATGCGCGCGGCATAGGTCTCGTGTCCCCACGGCTGGCGCGAGTAATAGCGGACGGTTTCGCCGCCCGCGGCCGCGCGCACTTCCGTCACCGGCCCGAGCCGCGCATCGACTGCGGCTGCGGTCGATTCGCCGGCAACGAGGCCTGGCGTCGTGATGCCGACGCAGGCGTTCAAGCCGACCGCGAGAAGCGGCGCGGCGTACGTAATCAGTTTCAAGG
>JAEKLK010000042.1 GCA_019509895.1 Betaproteobacteria bacterium
CGAACGAGCGTCACCATTGGTGGCCCGACGTGCCGACGCTCAAGGAAAGCGGCGTGGACGTCGAGGTTTGGCTGTGGACCGCGTTCTTCGCGCCGGCGAAGACGCCGCCGGCGATCGTCGCGCGGCTGCAGAAGGAGACCGCGCGCGTCGTACGCCTGCCCGATGTCGCCGAAGGGCTCGCGAAGCTCGGCGTGGATCCGGTCGGCGGCAGCTCCGACGAACTGGCGCAGCGTCTCGCGCGCGACATGGCGAAATGGACCGCCGTCGCCAAGGCGGCGAATATCAGGAACGACTAGGCACTCAACGTCGCCCCCGCGAAGGCGGGGGCCCAGTTTGATCTTTGAAGAGCATAGGTTCCCGCCTTCGCGGGAAGGACGAGCGCCGCTCTTCCTTGGCTCGTTACAGCGGCCGGACTTCGACCTTGCGCCACTTGATCGGTCCCCCCTGGCTGCCCTGCACGCCGCCGAGCGCGTACTGCAGCGTGAATGGCCCCGAGCGCAGATTCATCTTCTGCTCGTCCACGTCGACGGTCTGCGCGCCGTTCAGCCGCACCGTCATGCGGCCGCCCTTGGCGACGATCTCGTAGGTGTTCCACTTTCCGCCCGCGCGGTTGGAGAGGGGTACCGGCACGGCGGCGACGTCGACGATCGCGCCCGTGCCGTACTTCGGATCGGGGCGCGTATCCCAGATGTTGACCTCGTAGCAGTTCTTCGAATCGATCTTCTCGCGGTTGTTGCAGCGGATGAAGACGCCGCTGTTGGTGTCGCTCGCCGCCCAGAACTCGGCACGGATCTCGAAGTCGCCGTAGGACTTCTTGGTGACCAGGTGGCCGCTCTTGCCGCGGTCGGCGACGATCGCGCCGTCTTCGACACGCCAGTTGGCGTCGCCGACGCGATCGAAGTTCTCGAGCCCCTTGCCGCCATCGACCAGCGTCTCCCAGCCAGAGCCCGGCAGGTGCAACTGCGCGCATGCGGCGAGCGCGCCGACTACCGCTACTGCGACTAGCGAACGTCTCATAGCCCCTCCTCCGTGAATGGACGCGCGATTCTAGCGCCGCCGGCTAGGCCGGCTGGTAGCGGGTGATGCGGCGCCGGGTCTCGCGCATGTCGTCGCCACGCAGCTCGCGCAGCGCGTAGCCGACGAACGCGGCGCTGACGTCCTTGCGCCAGTAAAGATCGAGGTCGGCATTGTCCATCGGCTTCGCGCGCGAGGCCGCGAGGCGCCCGGCCTCCTCGATTACTTCATCGCTGAGCGCTTTGCCACGCAGGAAGTCGTTCGCGCGATCGACGAGGAATGGTCGCGACGCAACCGCGCCCAATGCGAGGCGCGCGCTGCCGTCGATCAACGCTGCCGCGACGCCGAGCACCGGAAAGTCGAAGGCGCCACGGCGCCGGAGCTTCCAGTAGTTGCTCGGCGCCGACGGGACGCTCAACTCCGTGAGGATTTCGTCCGGGCGGCGGCGCAGGTAGTCGATGCCATCGTTGTTGTACAGGTCCTCCAGCGCGATCTCGCGCTCGCCCGTCGCGCTGACGAGCCGAACGCGCGCGCCGAGCGCGAGCAGCGCAGGCGCGCAGTCGGTCGAGCTCATCGCCACGCAGCGCTTGCTGGCGGTCGCCACCCAGCAGATGTCGCCATCCTTTTTCAAGCAGAAGTCGATTGCCTTGCGCCACTCGTAATTCTGGTTGTAGTAGTTGCAGCGCGTATCGAGGCAGAGGTTGCCGCCGATGGTGCCCATGTTGCGCAGGTGCACGGTGGCGACCTGCGCCGCGGCCTGGCGCAAGCCAAGCGGCAGCGCGGGCTTGTGCACGATCTCGGTCAGCGTGACGCCGGCGCCGAGCACCGAGCCGTTGCGACGCAGCTCCGGAATCTGACGCACGGAAACCAGCACGCGCGGCGCCATCTGACGCCGCTTCATGTTCGGCAGGAGATCGGTGCCGCCCGCGATCAGCGCGGCGTTCGCGCCCTCGCCGGCGAGGATCTGCGCGGCTTCGGCGAGCGTCTCCGGCGCGCGATACTCAAACCACGGCAGCCGCATCATCGCGCTTCGCCTCCTTGCCATCGCCGCCTTCCCAAGGCGGCGGCACGACGATCGGCGCGGGATACGGCACCGCCGGGAAATGCTCGGGACCCACGCGCGCCGGCTTGCCCGCCGCCTTGAGCTCCAGCGCGCGCATCACCTTGTCGGGCGTGATCGGCAGCTCGTCGATGCGTACCCCGACCGCGTCATAGATGGCATTCGCCACCGCAGGCATCACCGGCAGGAGCGGCCCCTGGCCGACTTCCTTGGCGCCGAACGGGCAATTGGGATCCGGATCCTCGATCAGCACCGTGTCGACCTCCGGCATGTCGAGCGATGTAATGCTCTTGTACTCGAGCAGCGACGGAAACTTGTGCACGAGGGCGCGCGAGAGCTTCGCCGGCAGCCGGCGAAACACCTGCTCTTCCATCAGCGCCTCGGAGAGACCCATGTAAACGCTGCCCTCGACCTGCCCGCGCGCGAGCACCGGATTGATGGTGCGGCCGATGTCGTGGGCGATCCAGATCTTCGGGATGCGGATCCAGCCGGTGGCCGCATCGACTTCCGCCTCGACCACGCACGCGCTGTACGAGTAGGCCGGCGACGGCCCCACACCGGCGCCCTTGTACCTGCCCGGCGCGCGCGGCGGCGAATAGGAGCCGACGGCGCCGAGCGTTCCGAACTTTACCTCCGCGAGCACCACCGCCTCGGCGAAGGTGAGGCTGCGCGCATCGAACGATACGTGTCCGTTGGCGAATTGCAGCCGGTCGGGCACGACCTCGAGCTCTTCCGCCGCCGCTTCGGCGAGCATCGCCTTCAGCTTCTCGGCCGCATGGATGGCGGCGTTGCCCATCATCACGGTGACGCGGCTCGAGTAGGAGCCGAGGTCGACCGGCGTGATACCGGTGTCGCCCGTGATGCAGCGCACTTCCTGCGGGTCGACGCCGAGCACCTCGGCGACGATCGCCGCGAGCACATCGTCGGAGCCCTGGCCGATTTCGGTCGCGCCGCAGAAGACCGTGATCTGCCCGCTGCGATCGAGCAGCATCTGCACGCCGCTCTGCGGCATCTTGTTCCAGTAGATCGGCAGCCCGGCGCCGCAAAGATACGAGCCGCAGGCGAGGCCGAGGCCGCGGCCGGGTCCCATCTTGCGGAAGCGCTGCTTCCAGTCGGAGCGCTCGACCACCGTGCGGATGCATTGCTCGAGGCCGATCGAGCCGATCTTCAGCCAGTTCGCCGTGAGCGAATTCGGCTTCACCAACATGCCGAGGCGCAGCTCCGCCGGATCCTTGCCGAGGCGCTCGGCGATTTTGTCCAGCTGGATCTCCTGGCCGAAGCGCGGTTGCGGTGTGCCATGGCCGCGCTTCGGGCCGCAGGGCGGCTTGTTGGTGAAAACCCGCGCCGCCTCGAACTGATAGCGCGGCAGCTCGTAGGTCACCGTTTGCAGCGCGCCGGTGTAGAACGTGCTCGCAACGCCGTACGAGCCGTACGCGCCGCCATCCACCAGCGTCTGCAGATGCATGCCGGTCAGCTTCCCGTCCTTGCTCACGCCGGTGCGGAATTTCATCAGCACCGGATGGCGGCCGCGATGCATGTAGAAGACCTCCTCGCGCGTGAGGCAGATCTTCACCGGCCGGCCGAGCATCATCGCCGCCTTGCCCGCCACCATCTCGTGGTTGCAGACGTCGCACTTGCCGCCGAAGCCGCCGCCGTTGGGCGTCGCGATGACGCGGATCTGCGACGCCGGCATTTGCAGCACGCGGGCGAGCGCGCGGTGCACGTAGTGCGGCACCTGCGTCGAGGACCAGAGCGTGAGCTTGCCATCGGCGTCGAGCGCCGCGACGCAGGCGTGCTGCTCGATCGGCAGGTGCGTGTTGCCCTCGTAGAAGAAGAGGTCCTCAAACACGTAATCCGACTGGGCAATCGCCGCATCCGCGTCGCCGAACTGGAAGGCCTGCAGACGGTGGATGTTGCCGCGCTCGCTGTAGGCATGCAGGCGCGGCTCGGGCTTCGCGAGCGCTTCTTCCGGCGAGCTGATCGTGTCGAGCGGCTGGTAGCGCACCTCGATCAGCTCGAGCGCCTCGCAGGCGGTCTGCTCGTCGCGCGCGACGACCGCCGCGACCGGATCGCCGATGTAGCGCACATGCTCGGGCGCGAGCGGATATTCGTCCTGCGTGATCGGCAGGATGCCGAACGAGGCCGGGAAATCCTTGCCGGTGAGCACGAGATGCACGCCCGCGTAGGCGGCGGCGCGCGAGACGTCGATCGATTCGATGAGCGCGTGCGGATGCGGCGAGCGCAGCATCTTCATGTGCAGCATTCGCGGCAGCACGACGTCGTCGGCGAAGCGCGTCAGTCCCGTGACCTTGGCGCGGCCGTCGACGCGCCGGCGCGGCTTACCTATGACTTTCATCGGCCATCCTCCTCGCGCCCTCTTCGATCGCCTCGACGATCTGCTGGTAACCGGTGCAGCGGCAAAGGTTGCCCGAAATCGCTTCCTGGATGCGCTCGCGCGAAGGCTCGGGCTCGTGTGCGAGCAGCGCCTTGGCGGTGAGCAGGATGCCGGGCGTGCAATAGCCGCATTGCGCGGCGCCCAGGTCGGCGAAGGCGGCCTGTAGCGGATGCAGTCCCGCGCCCGATTGCCACGATTCGGCCATGCCTTCCACCGTCTCCACCGAGCGCCCGGCGCACTCGAGGGCCAGCAGGAGACACGAGAGCTGCGGCTCACCGTCGATCAGCACCGCGCAGGCGCCGCATTCGCCGAGCTCGCAGCCGTGCTTGGTTCCGGTGAGCGCCAGGTCCTCGCGCAAAAGCTCGAGCAGCGTCTTGTAAGGCGCAAAGGTCACTTCCACGGGTTCGCCGTTGACGGACAGCGAAATCTCGGCGCGAGTCATTTGTTGGGACCCCAAACTAATTGGCGCACTCTACTCCGCGTCATCCTGGCTCGCAAAGGCGCCATTTTCCGTGACCGGCGCGCGGTTATTCGAAAAAGATAGCTCCGCCGTACGCCAGTGGCGCTACCATTTCGCCCCCATAGCCAAGGAGACCCTGATGACCTTGCGTATCGGCGATACCGCGCCCAATTTCCAGGCAGAAACCACGGAAGGGCGCGTCGATTTCCACCAGTGGATCGGCGACAAGTGGGCGGTGCTGTTCTCGCACCCGAAGGACTTCACTCCCGTGTGCACCACCGAGCTCGGCTACATGGCACGCATCAAGCCGGAGTTCGACCGCCGCAACACCAAGATCATCGGCCTGTCGGCCGACCCGGTGGACGATCACAAGAGATGGTCGAAAGACATCGAGGAGACGCAGGGCACGGCGCCCAACTATCCGATGATCGGCGATCCCGATCTGAAGGTGGCGAAGCTCTACGACATGCTTCCGGCCGAGGCGACGCCGGGCAAGCGCACGCCCGCCGACAACGCCACCGTGCGCACGGTGTTCATCATCGGCCCCGACAAGAAGATCAAGCTGATGCTCTTCTACCCGATGACCACGGGCCGCAATTTCGACGAGGTGCTGCGCGTGCTCGACTCGATGCAGCTCACCTCGAAGCACAAGGTGGCGACGCCGGCGAACTGGAAGCAGGGCCAGGACGTGATCATCGCCGGCTCGGTGAACGACGAGGACGCGAAGAAGCTCTTCCCCAAGGGCTGGAAGGCGCCGAAACCCTATCTGCGGATCACCGAGCAGCCGAAATAAACCGCTTGTAACAATCGGTTACCCCTTGGCGGGCACCCGGCGGCTAACCTGCTGTCCAAGGAACGGAGTTACCAATGAAAAAGCCGTCGAAGCTGCTCATCGGCCTCGCCCTCGCGGCGGCCGGCGTTTTTGGCGCCGGCTCCGCGTTCGCCTGGTACCACGGCCACGGTCCGCGCGTGGTGCTTGGCTTCAATTTCGGCCCCTACTGGGGTCCGTATTGGGGCGCGCCGTATTACCCCGCTTACTACCCCGCGCCGGTCTACTATCCCGCGCCCGTCGTCGTGTCGCCACCCGCGCCGTCCGTGTACGTCGAGCGTAACGACGCGACGCAAGCGCCGCAGGCTGGCTACTGGTACTACTGCGACGCCTCGCGCGGCTACTATCCGTACGTCAAGGACTGCCCCGGCGGCTGGAGAGCCGTGTCGCCGACGCCAGCGCCCGCACGATGAAACGCACCGCGCTTGCATTGGCAGCTCTCGCGGTTCTCGCGGGTTGCGCGACCCCTCCGCCAGAGGGCCCCAGCGTGATGGTGCTGCCGGGCTCGAGCAAGAGCTTCGACCAGTTCCGCTTCGACGATAACGAGTGCCGGCAGTTCGCGATGAATTCAATCGGCGGTACCACCGCCGCCCAGGCCTCTAACGACGCGGCGGTGAAGAGCGCCGTGGTCGGCACCGCAGTCGGTGCTGCGGCCGGCGGGCTGATGGGCGGCAATTCCGGCGCGGGCGTTGGCGCCGGCATCGGTCTCGCGGGCGGCGCGCTCGCGGGCAGCGGCGCCGGCCAGGCATCGGGGTACACGATGCAGCAGCGCTACGACATCGGTTACCAGCAGTGCATGTACGCGAAAGGCCACCAGATTCCGATGGCCGGACGCTACGCGCCGAATCGGCCGACGCGGCAGGCGGCCGTGCCGCCGCCACCGCCGCCGCCGATACCTGCGCCACCGCGTCCGTCAGCGACTCCGCCGGCGCCGCCCTCGGCGACTCCGCCGGCACCACCGGCAGCAATCCCGCCGGCGCCACCCCCGCCGCCGCCCGGGTCTCCGCCCCCGCCACCGACGAGTTAGTCGAAGCGCGGCATGACCTTCGCCGCGATCAGCTCCAGAGTCCGAAACGCTTCCTCGTCCTTCGAGCCGCCGAAGCTGATCTGCATCGACGGCTCGATCTCGCCGGCGAACGCCGCGCGGCAGCGGCGTACCTGATCCACCACATCGTCGGGCGTGCCGACGAAGGCGCCGCCCTGCTCGATGATCCTCTCCGGTGTAGTCGCAAGAATGGCGGCCACCAGCTTGTCGTAGCCCGGGTACTGATCCGATGATTTGCCCTGCCACGATTGCACGGCGTCGGCGAAGGTCTCGAGGTAGCGCTTGCAGATCCGCCGGAATCCGTCCATCGCC
>JAEKLK010000043.1 GCA_019509895.1 Betaproteobacteria bacterium
GCAGATCTAGAGATAGTCCTTTGCCGCCGTGTCGGCGTCGGCAGGACGGCCGACCAGGTAGCCCTGGATGTAGTCGCAGCCGCAGCGGCGCAGGAATTCCTGCTGCGCCGCGTTCTCCACGCCTTCGGCGATGACTTCAATATCCAAGGCGTGCGCGAGCGCGACGATCGCCGAGATGATGGCGCCCTGCTCGCGGTCTTCCGGCGCCTCGGCGACGAACATGCGGTCGATCTTCACTTTGTCGACCGGAAAGCGGCGCAGGTAGGCGAGGCTCGAGTAGCCGGTGCCGAAGTCGTCGATGGCGATCGATACGCCAAGCTTCTTCAGGCGCTTGAGGGTGGAGAGCGTGATGTCGGTGTGCTGCATGGCGAGCGTCTCGGTGATCTCGAGCTCGAGCAGGCGCGGCGGCAGCCCGGTTTCCTTCAGCGCCTGCGCCACCATCTGCGCCAGCTTCGGATCGTTGAACTGGCGCGGCGAGAGGTTGACCGACACCTGCAGGCCGCGCTCGACGCCGATGAAAGTCGCCCAGCGGCACGCCTGGCGCAGCACCCATTCGCCGATCTTGACGATCAGGCCGCTCTCCTCGGCGATCTGGATGAACTCGGAAGGCGGCACCAGGCCGCGCTCCGGATGCTGCCAGCGCACCAGGGCCTCGTGGCCGGTGGCCTTGCCCGAGTGCGCGTTGACGATGCGCTGGTAGTGCACGCGCAGCTCGTCACGGCCGAGCGCGCGACGCAGGTCCGTCTCGAGCGCCAGGCGCCGCGACGCCGCCTGGTTCATCTGCTCGGTAAAGAACTGGTAGTTGGCGCGGCCGAGCTCCTTCGCGTGGTACATCGCGGCGTCGGCGTTGCGGATCAGGGTCTCGGCGTCGCGGCCGTCGTCGGGAAAGATGGCGATGCCGACCGAGCAGCTCACCACCAGCTCGCGCTCGTCGATCATGACCGGCTGCGACACCTGCTCGATCACCTTCTGCGCCACCTGCGCCGCGTCCGAGGCGCGGCGCACTTCCGGCAGCACCACCACGAACTCGTCGCCGCCGATACGGCAGATGGTGTCGCCCTCGCGCAGCTGCCGCACCAGCCGCTGCGACACTTCCTTCAGCAGCAGGTCGCCGATGGCATGGCCGAGCGAGTCGTTGATCGGCTTGAAGCGGTCGAGGTCGATGAACATCACGGCGATCTGCTTGCGATTGCGCTGGCTATGGGCGAGCGCCTGGCGCAACCGATCTTCAAGCAGCCGGCGGTTCGGCAGTCCGGTCAGCGCATCGTGGTCGGCGAGGTGCTGTGCGCGCGCCTTGGCTTCCTGCAGCTCGGTGGTGCGCTGGGTGACGGCGCGCTCCAGCGCGTCGCGCGACGCTTCGAGCGACTCGCGTGCCGCATGCTCGGCGGACACGTCGTCGTAGATCCAGATGGTGCCCGCACGCGGCAGCGCAGGATCGATCGCCTTGCCCACGAGCTTGCACCAGAAGGTGCTGCCGTCCTTGCGGCGGTACTGGCGCTCGGCGATGACCGCGCGCCCGTCGCGCATCTCCTCGTACCAGGCGGCGTCGCGCTCGTAATCCTCGGCCGTGCAGTAGATCGCGGCGGTGCTCTGGCCGATCAGCTCGCCGCGTGCGCAACCGAACATCTGCTCGAAGCGTGGATTGCAGCGCTGGTAGGCGCGGTTGCGCACGAACGAGATGCCGACGGTGGCGTTGTCGAGGATCAGCTCCTGCTCGGCGAGCGCCCGCTGCACGCGCAGGTCGGCCTCGCGCTCGGCGGTCACGTCCTCGAAGCTCCAGATCCATTCCTGCTGGTCGTCGCCGGCGTCGATGCGCCGGCCGCGCGTGCGGCAGCGAAAGGCGGTGCCGTCGCGCCGCCGGAAGCGGCATTCGTTGTCGTGCGTCTCGCCCGGCGCCGTGGTCGTGTAGGCGAGCTCCCCCGCGCGCTGCCACTCCTCGCGGTCGGCGAAGAGCCGGCTCGAGCTCTCGCCGACCAGCTCCCCCGGCCCTGCGCCAACCATTTCCTCGAGATAGCGGTTGCAGCGCTGGATGACGCGATCCCGGACGAAGGCGATGCCGACGCTCGCGTTGTCGAGGATCAGCTCCTGCTCGCCGAGGGCCCGCTCGATCCGCTGCTCCGCCTCGTGCTGCTGCGTGATGTCCTCGAACAGCCACACCGAGCCCTGCGACGGGTCGCCGGCCTCCACCGCGCGGCCGGAGATCGAGCACCAGAGCAGGCTGCCATCCTTGCGCAGGTGCTGGCGGCGCAGCTGCGCGATCTCACCGCGCCACACCGCCTCATAGAGCGGATCGCCGCCGGCGTCGTACTCCGCATCCGTCTTGAACATGAAGCGGGTCGAGCGGTTGAGGAGCTCGCCGGGCTCGTAGCCGAAGAGCTCCTCGAAGCGGCGGTTGCAGCGCACGATGCGCCGGTCTCTTACGAAGATGATGCCGGTGAGCGCGTTCTCGAGCACCGCCTGCTGCTCGCGCAGCAGCCGGTGCAGCGCTCCGTCGGCGCGCTTGCGCTCGGTGATGTCCTCGAGCAGCCAGACGTAGCCTTTCGTTGGTTCTCCGGCCGACACGGCTCGCCCGCTCACCCGGCACCAGAATCCCGAGCCGTCCTGCCGCCGCAGCCACGCTTCGCGCGCGTGCGTAAGTCCCCGGTCCATGTCGGCATAGATCGGGGCGATGCCGTCGTATTCCTCCTGCACGAAATAGAGATCGCGCGTCGGCGCGCCCACCGCGGTGCCCGGCGCATAGCCGAACATTTCCTCGAAGCGGTGATTGCAGCGCACGGTCTTGCGCTCGCGCGTGAACTGGATGCCGACGACGACGTTGTTGAGCAGCGCCTGCTGTTCCGCGAGCACCCGTTGCAGCTCTTCCTGCGCCTTGCGCTCCTCGGTGATGTCCTCGACGATCCAGACCGACCCCCGGTGCGGCTCGCGCGGATCGACTGCGCGGCCATCGGCACGATTCCAGAACGTGCTGCCGTCCTTGCGCCGGCGCAGCTCCACGCGCCGCGACGTCTCGCCGCGTGCGAGCGTCTCGTAGACGCCACCGCCCTGCTGGTAGCCGAGGTCGCTCGGATAGATGATGGTGGCCGGCTGGCCGTCCATCTCGCCGGGCCCGTAGCCGTACATCTCTTCGTAGCGGCGATTGCAGCGCACGATGCGCCGGTCCTTGATGAAGACGATGCCGATCGAGGCGGTGCCGAGCACGGCCTGCTGCTCGCGCAGCAGGCGCGACACCTCGTCGACATGGCGGCGCCGCTCGGTGATGTCCTCCACGATCCAGACGGTGCCGCTGGGCGTGTTCGCCGGGTCGATCGCCTTCGCGATCATCCGGCACAGGATCGTGCTGCCGTCCTTGCGGCGCATCTCCCATTCGACGTCGAGTTGCCGGCCGGCGGCGAGCGTCGGCACGGCGATCTGCCCGAGCGCCATATAGCTGTCGTGGCTCGCATAAACCACTTCGCCCGGCTGCCCGACCAGTTCGTCCGGCCCATAGCCGAACATCTCAGCGAATTTAGGATTGGTGAGGAAGAACCGCCGTTCGCGCGTAAAGGCGATGCCGATCGAAGCGTTGGCGAGCAGTGCCTCGTACTCGAGCTGCGAGGTGCGATTGCGCCCGCCATGGGAAGCTGTCGGGCTCTCCGCACGCACCGCCGCGGCCGATTCGTTGAGCTCGCGACGCGGTGCGGCCTCGCTCATCGGGCAGCGCGCGCCAGCGCGCGGAATTCGTCGGCGTAGCGACCGAGCTCGCGCGCGGCGCGCGCGCGCTGCTCGCGGCTCAGGCTGCGGTCGAGATCGAGCACCAGGGCGACGTATTCGCGGCGCGAAGCCTCGACTGCCGCCGCATACGCGGGCTCCCGCCCGCGGTCGAAGTTCGCTAGGAAATCGGGCAGCCGCTTCTGCGCTTCCTTGGCCCGCAATAGGGCGAGCAGCTCCGCCTGCAGGCGCTTGTGGTCGCGCTCGCGCAGCTCGTCCATTGCCGGCGCCCGCTGCGAGTATTGCGCTACACGCTCAACCTGCGCTCTGGACAGCCTCCCCACCCAGTCCTCCAGTCGCTCGACATTGCGCTCGGTCCGCCGTCGCGTGCGGTCGCGCTCGCTGCCGCGCAGGTTCTCGCGTGCGAAGCGGCGGTTGTCGTCCCCCAGTCGTCGCTCGAGGTGCGCGATCTGCTGTGCGCTGAGTCGATCGAGCAGCGGCGCGATTCTTTCTGCTGCCTGTCGCAGTCCCTCCCGAGCCTGCGCGACGCCGGAATCGTACCCCCAAACGAGGTCCGCGGGTTGCAGTCCGCGCTCCAAACGGCGCCGCGCGTCGTCTGCGAGCTGTGCATATTTCGGCAACGCCTGCGCGCGATGCCACGCCATGAACGACGCGATGCGCTCGTCCATCTCCTCGGACATCGCGTCGTCGAGATTGAGATAGTGATTGGCGCGCCAGCCGAGGTAGACGTCGGCGTTGTCATAGACAAGCCGCACCGTGCTGCAGCCGGAAACCAGCAGCGCCAGCACCAATGTGGTAAGCGCCCTTACCAAAAACTTTCCACCGTGATATGGCCGCTCGCGCGGCGGCGATGCTTGCGCATGCCGCGCGCGATGAGCGCCGCCGTCGCGTCCTTCAGCATCTGCGGATTGCCGCACAGCATTACGTGCGACGTTTCAGCGGCGAGCTTCAACCCGGCCGCCTGCTCCAGGCGCCCATCGCCGATCGCCGCCGGTATACGTCCGGCGAGCGAATCAGGCGCCTGCTCGCGGCTCACGAATGTCACATAGCGGACCCGTGTCTGCCGAATGACTTCCTGGTACGTGAGCTCGCTCGCATAGCGGACCGCGTGCACCAGCACGACATTGCCAAAGCGACGCCACGGCGCTTCGGTCCTGAGGATGGACACGAATGGCGCCAGCCCGGTCCCTGTGGCGATGAGCCAGAGCGTCTCGGCATCCGGCACCTCGGAGAGCGTCAGGAACCCTGCCGGGTTAGCCGCTATATGGAGGGATGCGCCGGCCCCGAGCTTCGCCAGCCGCGGCGAGAGCGGCCCCTCCGGCACGATCACGCCGTAGAACTCGAGCACCGGGTCCTGCGGCGGATTGACGAACGAGAACGCACGGGCGACCCGCTCACCATTGATATCGAGCGCGATGCGCACGAACTGCCCGGCCTCGAAGCTGAGATGCGCGCCTTCAACGCGCAGCGAGAAAAGGTTGTCGGTCCAGTGCCGGTTCTCGACCACCGTGCCGGTGAGCCACTTGTCGCTCATTGCATGCGATACGGTTCCAGATGCATGTCGGCGAGCTCGGCGCCGAGCATGACGATGGCGCCGTGGCGCCGGTTGTTCCCCGTGTCCGAGAACTCGAACGTGTACGTGCGCTTGATGCGCAATTGGCCGTCCTCGTCGCGCCCCAGGCGCATGCGCGCGAAGGACACGGTGTCGTCGAGGAATTGCAGCTGATAGCGCTCGCAGGCCGAGCGGCCGGCCTTCACCGCGCGCTCGCGTGCCTTCAGGCTATCGGCCCACAGGAGCGCGCCGCCCACGATCACGACCAGAGCGACCCCTTCCCACATCGACCGATTATAGGGAGGCGTCCTGCTTGACGATGTCGGCGCCTTTTTCGGCGACGGCGATCACCGCGGCGTTGATGTTCCCCGACGGTACCGTGGGCATGACCGAGGCATCGATCACCCGCAGGCCGCCGACGCCGATGACGCGCAGGCGCTCGTCCACCACCTTGCGCAGGCTGCACGTCGAGGTGGGGTGGAACACCGTCTCGCCGTATTCGCGCACGAACGCGAGCCACTCATCGTCGCTCCGTACTTTCGGGCCCGGCTGCTCTTCCGTTGTCACGTAGCCCGCGAGCGGCGGCGTGGTGACGATACGGCGCACGAACTTCAGCCCATCGACCATGACGCGGCGGTCCCAGTCGGTAGCGAGATAGTTGTAGCGGATGGCGGGCGGCTCGGTCGCATCGGCGGAGCGGATCATGACGCTGCCGCGCGATTCGACCTGCAGCTGCGAGACCGAGCAGGTGAAGCCCGAGAACGGATGCAGCATGCCGCCGCGCTTCGCCGTGGAAAAGTTGATGAAGTAGATCTGCGCATCGGGCCGCGCGAGGTCCGGCCGTGTGCGGATGAAGGCGGCGGCATAGCCCGCGGCGATGGTGAGCGGTCCGCGCCGGCCGATCAGGTATTGCGCGCCGATGCGCGCCCGCCCGAAGAGCGACGCCATGTCGTCGTTCAGCGTGAGGCGCTTCGACGAGCGCCAGAAGGTGCGCGCATAGAAATGATCCTGCAAGCCTTCACCCACCGGCAGGTCGGCGACCACCGAGATGCCGTGGCGCTCGAGATGCGCTCGCGGGCCGATGCCGGAGAGCTGCAGGAGCTGCGGCGAATTGAACGCGCCGCCCGCCAGGATGACTTCGCGCTCGGCGCGAAAAGTTTCCGTGGCGGTGCGCACGCCAGTTGCGCGGCGGCCCTCGAAGGTGACGCCGGTCGCGAGCGTGTTGACCAGCACGCGCAAATTGCGCCGCTTTTCCGCCGGGCGCAGGTAGCCGGTGGCCGTGCTGCAGCGACGGCCGCGGCAGACGGTCGCCTGGTAGTAGCCGGTACCTTCCTGGCGCGCGCCGTTGAAGTCGGCATTCCTCTGCACGCCGAGCGCCGCCGCGGAGTCGATGAAGGCGTCGCAAAGCTCGTGGCGCTCGAGATCGCCGACTTCGAGCGGCCCGCCGGCGCCGTGCCATTCATCGGCGCCGCGCGCCTGGTTCTCCGACTTCCTGAAATACGGCAGGAGATCGCGGAAGGCCCAGCCCGGGATATCCCAATCGTCGAAGTCTTGCGGCTGACCGCGGATGTAGACCAGGCCATTAATGGACGAGGAGCCGCCCAGCACCTTGCCGCGCGGCGTGAAGATGCGCCGCCCACCAAGCGCCGGCTCGGGCTCCGACTGGTAGGCCCAGTTGACGTCGGTGCGCGTGAAGAGCTTGCCGTAGCCGAGCGGCACGTGGATCCAGAAGTGCCGGTCGCGCGGCCCGGCCTCGATCAGCAGTACCCGGGTGCCCGGATCCGCGGTCAGGCGATGCGCGAGCACGCTGCCGGCCGAGCCCGCGCCGA
>JAEKLK010000044.1 GCA_019509895.1 Betaproteobacteria bacterium
CGGTTGCCCGAGCCGTTGAAGATCACGTCCTGCATCGAGTCGCCGCGCAGGGCGGAGGCGCGCGTCTCGCCGAGCACCCAGCGCACGGCGTCGATCACGTTCGACTTGCCGCAGCCGTTCGGGCCAACGACACCGACCCGCTGGCCGGGCACGTGAATCGTCGTGGGGTCTACGAAGGACTTGAAGCCAGAGAGCTTTATTTGAGTTAGGCGCACGTGGGATCTACGAAGGAGCGAAAAACCAGGGAAGGACTAGAACCAGACTGCTTTATTCGAGTTAGAAACACGCGAAAAATGATAACATCTGCGCGCATTTTTCCCGGCGTTTTTTTCCAAAAGCCAGTGCCTTCTCGTCCCAGCAGGAAGCTGGAGACATTTCCGAATCCGGCGCGCGAGCGCGATTACCGGGTCCACATGGACATTCCGGAGTTCACCTGCGTCTGCCCGATCACCGGCCAGCCCGATTTCGCCACGCTGGTGCTGGACTACGTGCCCGACAAGTTGTGCGTCGAGCTGAAATCGCTCAAGCTCTACGTCTGGTCGTATCGCGACGAGGGCACCTTCCACGAAGCGGTGACCAATCGCATCCTCGATGATCTAGTGCGCGCTACCGCGCCACGGTTGATGCGGCTGGAAGCGCGCTTCAACGTGCGCGGCGGCATCACCACCACGATAGTTGCTGAGCATCGGAAGAAGGGCTGGCAAGGCGAGATGCCGCGGTGAATCCGCTTCTGCAGGAGCTTCAGCCCTACCCGTTCGAGAAGCTGCGCGCGCTAATCGCCGGCAACGCGCCACCGCCGTCGCTTCGGCCCATCAACCTGCAGATCGGCGAGCCCAGGCACCCGACGCCGCAGCTGGTGAAGGATGCGCTCGCCGGCGCGCTCGATGGCCTCGCGTCCTACCCGCTCACCGCCGGGACGCCCGAGCTTCGCCAGGCCATCTCGACATGGCTCGCGCGCCGCTATCGCATCGCGCCGCCCGACCCGGCGACCGAGGTGCTGCCGATCAACGGCTCGCGCGAGGCGCTCTTCGCCTTCGCCCAGACGGTGATCGATCCAACGCGCAACGCGCGCGTTGTCTGTCCGAACCCGTTCTACCAGATCTATGAGGGGGCGGCGCTGCTCGCCGGTGCGAGACCGGTCTATGGGGAGCCGGAGAGCTGGGAAGGCGTGCAGCTCGTCTACGCGTGCTCGCCGGCGAACCCGAGCGGGCGCGTCATGGCGCTCGACGAGTGGCGGCGCCTGTTCGAGCTGTCGGAGCGCCACGGCTTCGTCATCGCCTCCGACGAGTGCTACTCCGAGATCTACTTCGCGCGGCCGCCGCTCGGGGCGCTCGAGGCGGCGCGCAAGCTTGGCCGCGACTATCGGCGGCTGATCGCCTTCTCCAGCCTGTCGAAGCGTTCCAACGCGCCGGGCATGCGGTCCGGCTTCGTCGCGGGCGACGCGGCGCTGATCGCCAAATTCCTGCTCTATCGCACCTACCATGGCTCGGCCATGGGCCTCGCCGTGCAGGCGGCCTCGATCGCCGCCTGGCAGGACGAGCGGCACGTGGAGGAGAACCGGCGGCTCTACGCCGAGAAGTTCCGTGCCGCCCTGCCGCTGGTGAGAAAGCCGCTCGAGTGCGCCATGCCCGAGGGCGCCTTCTACCTCTGGATGCGCACGCCGATCGATGACGCCGAGTTCGCGCGCCGGCTGCACGCTCAATACAATGTGCTGGTATTGCCCGGAAGCTTTCTCGCCCGCACGGTGGATGGTGCCAATCCCGGCGCCCGCCATGTGCGCATCGCGCTGGTGCCGCCGCTCGCCGAGTGCGTCGAGGCGATGGAGCGGATCGGGCGCTTCGCCACGAGCCTATGAGCGCCAAAGACACCATCGAAGCGGCCTGGGAAGGCCGGGCTTCCATCAATCCCGCCAGTGCCCCGCGCGAATTGCGTAACGCGGTCGAGGAAGTCATCGCCGGCCTCGATGCCGGGCGCCTGCGCGTCGCCGAAAAGAAGGCCGGCGAATGGATCACGCACCAGTGGCTCAAGAAGGCGGTGCTGCTCTCCTTCCGGCTGGAGGAGAACCGCGTCGTCGACGGCGGCGGCACGCGCTATTACGACAAGGTGCCGTCGAAATTCGGCCCTTCCTTCGATTTCGCTGCGGCTGGATTCCGCGTCGTGCCGCCGGCCATGGCGCGGCGCGGTGCCTACATCGCCCGCAACGCAGTGCTCATGCCGTCCTACGTCAACATCGGCGCCTATGTCGACGAAGGCACCATGGTGGATACCTGGGCGACGGTCGGCTCGTGTGCACAAATAGGCAGGAACGTGCACCTCTCCGGCGGCGTCGGCATCGGCGGCGTGCTCGAGCCGATCCAGGCCAATCCGGTGATCATCGAGGACAACTGCTTCATCGGCGCGCGCTCGGAGGTCGTCGAGGGCGTGATCGTCGAGGAGAACAGCGTCATCTCCATGGGCGTGTTCTTGGGCCAGAGCACGAAAATCCTCGACCGGGCGACCGGCCAGGTCACCTACGGCCGCGTGCCGGCCGGTTCGGTGGTCGTTTCCGGCAATTTGCCCTCCCCCGACGGCAAGTACGGCCTGTACTGTGCCGTGATTGTAAAAAAGGTCGACGCGAAGACGCGCGCGAAGACCAGCCTCAACGAACTGCTCAGAGGGGATTAAACGTGATGGCCGATAAAAAAGCGTCGGACATCTTCATTTCGGTGGGCGCGCCGATCAACATCAAGCTGCAGGGCATGGCCATGCCGGTGAACCAGGCCGTGATGACGGCGGAGACGGTGCAGCAGCTCCTCTACGAGGTGCTGAATGAGCGCCAGATCAAGGAATACGAGGAGGAGATGGAGCTGAATACCGCCTACGCGCTCGAGGGCGTAGGCACGTTCCGCATCAGCGCCTTCCGGCAGAAGGGCGCCCCCGCGGTGGTCGTTCGCTACATCCCGAACAGCGTCCCGGCCCTCGACACGCTCGGCCTGCCGGAGATACTGAAGGAAGTGATCATCCAGAAGCGCGGCCTGATCCTGATGGTCGGCGCGACCGGCTCGGGCAAATCCACTTCGCTCGCCTCGATGCTCGACTTCCGCAACGGCCGCATGTCGGGGCACATCCTCACCCTCGAAGATCCGATCGAGTTCCTCTTCCAGAGCCGCAAGTCGATCGTGAACCAGCGCGAGGTCGGCACCGACACCAAGGCGTTCGAGATCGCGCTCAAGAACGCGCTGCGGCAGGCACCGGATTGCATCATGATCGGCGAGATCCGCGACAAGCCGACCATGGCGATGGCGCTCGCGTACGCGCAGTCGGGCCACCTTTGCCTGGCGACGCTGCACGCCAACAACAGCTACCACGCGATGAACCGCATCATCAACTTCTACCCGCTCGAGAACCGCGCGGCGCTGCTGATCGATCTCGCGGCGGGGCTGCAGGCCGTGATCTCGCAGCGGCTGGTGCGCACCAAGAGCGGCACGCGCGTCCCGGCCGTTGAAGTGCTGCTCAATACGCGCCATATCGCCGAGCTGATCGAGAAAGGCGAGATCGGCGAGATCAAGGACGCGCTCGAGAAGAGCATGTCGCCCGGCTCGCAGACTTTCGAGCAGGCGCTGTTCAAGCTCTTTATCGAGGGCAAGATCACCCAGGACGAGGCGATGACGAATGCCGACTCGGCAACCAACATGCTCTGGCTCATCAACCAGGCGACGGCCGGCGAGATCAGCGGCCAGCCGCTGCCGCCGCGGTCGGAACCGCCGGAGAGCGAACAGTCCGACAGCTCCGACAAGACCGGCGTCCTTTCGACCAGCGGTACTTCGTTCACCGGTATCAAGATCGACGTGAATGCCTGAGGCTGGGGGCGAGCCGGCACTCGAGCTCGCCAAGGAACTGATCGGTCGCAGGTCGATCACCCCACAGGACGGCGGTTGCCAGGCGCTCCTCGCCCGGCGCCTGGAGCGCGCCGGTTTTCGCTGCGAGCCGATGCGCTTCGGCGAGGTCGACAACCTCTGGGCGCGGCGCGGGAGTGCTCATCCGGTGGTCTGCTTCGCCGGCCATACCGATGTCGTGCCGACCGGCCCGCTCAGCGAATGGCACTCGGACCCGTTCGTGCCGACCCTGCGCGAGGGCAAGCTCTTCGGGCGCGGCGCGGCGGACATGAAGTCCTCCATCGCCGCATTCGTCGTCGCCGCCGAGCGCTTCGTCGCCGAGCGGCCCGACCACGCGGGCTCGATCGCGCTTCTCATCACCTCCGATGAGGAAGGCCCCTCGGTCGACGGCACGGCGCGCGTCGTCGAGCGCCTGAAGGCGCGCAACGAGCTTATCGACTACTGCATCGTCGGCGAGCCGAGCTCGGTCGATACGCTGGGCGACACGCTGAAAATCGGTCGGCGCGGGTCGCTCTCGGGCAAGCTCACCGTGCGCGGCGTACAAGGCCATGTCGCTTATCCGCATTTGGTGAAGAATCCGATCCACCTGCTCGCGCCCGCGCTCTCCGAACTGGTGCGCACGCAGTGGGATCAGGGCAACGAGAGCTTTCCGCCGACCAGCTTCCAGGTCTCCAACATCCACGCCGGCACCGGGGCCGGCAACGTCGTACCGGGCAGCGTGCAGGTGGACTTCAATTTCCGCTTCTCGACCGAAAGCACCGAGCGATCGCTGCGCGAGCGCGTCGAAGCGCTGTTGCGGAAGCACGTTCTCGAATACGCGCTGGACTGGACCCTCGGCGCCAAACCGTTCCTCAGCAAGCGCGGACGCCTTGCCCAGACGGTGCTGGACGCGGCGAAGCGCCACACCGGCTGCTCGGGCGAGCTCTCCACCACCGGCGGTACCTCGGACGCGCGCTTCATCATCGACATCTGCCCCGAGGTGATCGAGCTCGGACCGGTCAATGCCAGCATTCACAAGCTGAACGAGCATATCGCGCTCGACGAGCTCGCGATCCTCCCGCGCATCTACCTGGACATGCTGCGCGCGCTGCTCGCTTGACGCTCGGCGCGCTGATCGAGCGCACGGCGCAGCGATTTGCCGGCGCTCGGCTGCGTTACGGGCACGGCACGGACACTCCGCGCGACGAGGCGGCGTGGCTCGTGCTACGCGGGCTCGGGCTGCCATTCGGCAGCGAGCTGAACCGGGAAGCGAGCACTGCCGAGGTCGAGCGCATCGAGCGGCTCGCCGCGCGCAGGATCGGCGAACGCATGCCCATCGCCTATCTTTTGAACGAGGCGTGGCTCGCCGGCGAATCGTTCTACGTCGATGAGCGCGTGATCGTGCCGCGCTCGCACATCGCCGAGCTGCTGCGCGAGCCGTTTCTCGCCCGCCGCGGCGCCGCGCGAGTGCTCTACCTGTGTACCGGCTCCGGCTGCCTCGCCATACTGGCGGCACGCGCCTTCGTCGGAGCGCAGGTTGATGCGGCGGACATTTCAACAGCGGCGTTGGCCGTGGCGCGCAAGAACGTCGCCCGCCATCGGCTGGGCCGGCGGGTGCACCTGCGCCGCTCCGATTTGTTCGCTCAGCTCGGCGCTACGCGCTATGACCTGATCCTTACCAATCCGCCCTACGTGAGCGCGCGCGCCATGGAGGAGCTGCCGCCGGAATATCGGCATGAGCCTCGCCTGGCGCTCGCCGGAGGGAGCGATGGCCTCGCCCTGGTGGCTCGCATCCTCGCCGCCGCGGCGGCGCACCTCGCGCCCGACGGAGTCCTGCTATGCGAAGTAGGCGATGCAAAGGCCGCCGTGCAGCGCCGCTTTGCACGCCTGCAGCTTGGCTGGCCAAAGCCGGAAGTGTTCAGCTTCGAGAACGCCAGAACGGCCGGCGCTCGGCGAACGCGGCCCAGTCGCGCGAAAGGCGCACGATAAGGCGGCGCTCCCGCGCGCCGAGCCGGCGCGCGAGGAGCGCCTCGCCGCCGAGCTCCGCCGCGAGACGGCGTGCCACGGCGAGGTCGTTGAGCTCGCCAAGATCGTCTTGCAGCACCTCGAGCGCCACGAGATACGGCGCAACCGCCGCGGCCGCGAAGCTTTCGGCGAGCGAATCACATGCGTAGCGCAACCGCTTCACTCTGATGCGAAGCTCATGGCGGTCCGCCGCGTGCTGCCAGTCCATGCGCTCGGCCTTCTGCATCGCCTTGCCATGCAGGCGCTCGAGCGACTGCGTGGCGAATTCGACGAGCGACTGCGGCGAGCTCTGCCAGCGCGCCTTCTCCACCCAGGCAAAGCCGTGCAGCAGGAACGCGGTAAAGAGCGGCCCGCTCAACAGCGTTCGTGTTGCGAGCCGTGCCTTGCGCTGCTGCGCGCGGGCACGCCGGAGGAGCGGATCGCCCTTGGGAAGAGCAGCAGGAAGCGAAGCGACGAACACGTCCCAGTCGCGCGCCGAACCAAGCGCGGGCGACAAGGCGCGCAGTCGCCGTTTCAGGCCTTTCGCGTTCGGTGCAAGGGCGCGGAACGTGACCAACGCGGCACGCAGCCGGCGCCAAGCAACGCGCAGCTGATGCAGGTATTCGGGATCCTCGGAGGCGAGCACGCCTGGCGCATTCGCGCCCGCCTGAGCGAGCGCGGCGCTCACGAGCTGCGCGAGAGCCGCGTGCGGTGTCGCGTCGCGGAGCGCGACCGGTTGCCATTTGCGCGGCGGCGCGAGCTGCACGCCGTGCGCCAGCTGGTAGCCGCGCTCCGCTTTGCTTTCGAGCGCTAGCTGAAGCCGCAACGGCTCGACCAGCGTCTGCGCGTAGCGAAGGAGCGCGTCGGGCGCGCCGCTCTTCAGCTCCAGCTCGAGCTCGAGAATCGGCGCACGGCGCGCGCCGGCGATGAGCGCGCCACGGTCGAGGGCTGCTTCGATCGTCGCATCAGTGAGCCGGAGGTCGGCCCGGCGCCGCGCGAAGCGTGTCTCGAAGCGCGGCCTGAGCCGTGGCGCGAGCGCGGCAAGCTCAAGGCCGGTCGCCGCGCGGATCTCCGCAAGCGGCAGGCGCGCGAGATCGAGGCGTCCCGCGGGCGCCTCGGTTTCCCATTCGCCGCGCGCGAGCGGCGCCATGTCCGACTTGACCGTCTGCAGCCAGCCTCGGCCGGCTCGGCGCAACCGCAGCGCCACGCGCGCGCGGCGCAGCGCTTCATCGGAGGTATCGAAATATACGGAGATGAGCCGCTGCGGCGCGCCGAGCGCCAACGCGCGCGCCGTGCGCGGCGCGGCGCCCGCCGGCACGCGGAACTTGAGTTCGCGCTCGATCGCCATGACAGGAAGTGGGGTGGCCGATGGGACTCGAACCCACAACAACGGGGATCACAACCCCGGACTCTACCTTTGAGCTACGGCCACCACTGTTCGTGGCTTGTTGGCCTGCCCGGCGGGACTCGAACCCACAGCCTACGGCTTAGAAGGCCGTTGCTCTATCCGGTTGAGCTACGGGCAGCCGAGCAAACAATAAGCGCAAAACTGGTCGGGGCGAGAGGATTTGAACCTCCGACATCCTGCTCCCAAAGCAGGCGCGCTACCAGGCTGCGCCACACCCCGAAAATTCGCGGCAAATGATACTCTTAGCTCACCTTTGCGGCAACGCGAGTTGCTTGCGACAGGGGGGCTTTTCTGCTACAAAAGCGCTCCACTTTTTTAGGCTTCAGCAATGGCTGTTGAACTGACCAGAAAAAGCTTCACGCCCTACGCGGCAAAGAAGGGCGAGGAGTACATGAACGCCAAGCAGCGCAGCCATTTCCGCAAGATCCTCGAAGCGCTGAAGGCCGAGCTGTCGCAGGAGATCGACCGCACGGTCCACACCATGCAGGACGAGGCGACGGTGTTTGCCGATCCCAACGACCGCGCCAGCCAGGAGTCCGACATGGCGCTCGAGCTGCGCAACCGCGATCGCGAGCGCAAGCTGATCAAGAAAATCGACGAGACGATCGCCCGCATCGACGCGGACGAGTACGGCTACTGCGACAGCTGCGGCGTGGAGATCGGGCTCAAGCGCCTGGAAGCGCGTCCGACGGCGACGCTCTGCATCGACTGCAAGACGCTCGACGAGCTGCGCGAGCGGCAGGTCGCCAAGTAGCCCGCGAAAGCGGGATCCATGCCCCGCTTCCGCGGGGGCCGACAAACCTCAGCTCTGCTTGGCCGTCTCGCCTTTGGGCTCGACGGCTTTCATCGACAGCCGCACGCGGCCTTTGTCGTCCGCCTCGAGCACCTTCACCTTTACCGTCTGCCCTTCCTTCAGGTGATCGGACACGGCGTTCACGCGCTCGTGGCTGATTTGCGAGATATGGAGCAGGCCGTCGCGGCCGGGCAACAGCTGGACGATGGCGCCGAAGTCAAGCAGGCGCAGCACCGTGCCCTCGTACACCTTGCCCACCTCGACGTCGGCAGTGAGCTCCTGGATCCGCTTTCTCGCCGCCTCGCCGCCCTCGGAAGACACGCAGGCGATGGAGATGGTGCCGTCGTCCTCGATCTCGATGGTCGTGCCAGTCTCTTCCTGGATGCCGCGAATCACGACGCCGCCCTTGCCGATGACCTCGCGGATCTTGTCCGGGTTGATCTTCATCTTGATGATGCGCGGCGCGAACGTCGAGAGCTCGGTGCGCGAGCCTTCGATCGCCTGCTTCATGATGTCGAGGATCGAAATGCGCGCCTCGCGCGCCTGGTCGAGCGCGACCTTCATGATGCCCTTGTTGATCGACTCGATCTTCAGGTCCATTTGCAGCGCGGTGACGCCCTTGTCGGTGCCGGCGACCTTGAAGTCCATGTCTCCGAGATGATCCTCGTCGCCGAGAATGTCCGACAGTACGGCGAAGCGGTTGCCTTCCTTGATCAGCCCCATGGCGATGCCGGCGACGTGCGCCTTGATCGGCACGCCGGCGTCCATCAACGCCAGGCTGCCCCCGCATACCGACGCCATCGACGAAGAGCCATTGGACTCGGTGATTTCCGAGACCACGCGGATCGAGTAGCCGAACTCTTCCGGTGTCGGGAGCAGGCCGACGAGCGCGCGCTTGGCGAGACGGCCGTGGCCGATCTCGCGACGCTTCGATGGACCCATGCGCCCGGTTTCGCCGGTCGCGTAAGGCGGCATGTTGTAGTGCATCATGAAGCGCTCGCGGTACTCACCCGCCAGCGCATCGATGATCTGCTCGTCGCGCCCGGTGCCGAGCGTGACGGTCACCAGCGCTTGCGTCTCGCCGCGCGTGAAGAGCGCCGAGCCGTGCGTGCGCGGCAGAACGCCCACGCGCACGTTGATCGGACGCACCGTGCGAGTGTCGCGGCCATCGATGCGCGGCTCGCCGTCGAGGATCTGGCCGCGCACGATCTTCGACTCGAGGTTGAAATAGATGTCCTTCAGCTCGCGCGAGTCGATCTCGACGCCGATCTGCTTAGCTTCCTCCGCGAGCTGCTCGGCGACGCGCTTGCGGATTTCCTGCAGCCGCGTGTTGCGCGTCTGCTTCTGCTTGATGCCGAAGGCCTCGCGCAGGTCGGCCTCGGCGAGCTCGGCGACGCGCTGGATGAGCGAGTCGTTCTTGTCCGGCAGCTGCCACTTCCAGGCGGGCTTGCCCGCGACCTCGGCGAGCTCGTGGATCGCCTGGATCGCGGCCTGCATCTGCTC
>JAEKLK010000045.1 GCA_019509895.1 Betaproteobacteria bacterium
CTCAGCGTGGCGCACGCGCTTCAGCTGTGGCATGTGTTCGTCATCGCGGCGATCGCCGGGCTGATACGGCCCTCGGACATGGTGATGCGCGATGTGCTCGTGGCGCACACCGTGCACTCGGCTTCGCTGCTGCGCGCGCTTGCGATCTCCCGCACCACTTCTGACACGGCGCGCATCGCCGGCGCGCTGGCCGGCACGGCGAGCGTGGCACTGGTCGGAATGGTGCCGGCCTACATCGCCGTGACACTTCTTTACGTCGCCGCATTCGCCCTTTCGCTCGGGGTGGCTCGCACGCCGGCGCATCCCGCTGCCGCGTCCGCGCTCGCAGCGCTCGCTGGCCTGCGGCGGGCCTTCGGCTACGTCTGGCATACGCCCGAGCAGCTGGCCGCCTTCTGCATGGCGTTCCTGGTCAATCTGCTCGCCTTTCCGTTCTTTCTCGGTCTGCTGCCCTACGTGGCGAAGGACGTGTACCAGGTCGGCCAGGCCGAGCTCGGCTATCTCGCCGCCGCATTCGCCTGCGGCGCGCTCGCCGGCTCGCTCGCCGTCGGCGCTGGGCGGCTGCCGTTCGATCTGCCGCGCGCGATGCTCGGCGGCGCCGTCGCGTGGTTCGTCGCCATCGTGCTTTTCGGGCAGACGCGAGCCATGGCGCAGGGATTGCCGCTGCTTTTCGTCTCCGGCCTGGCGCAGAGCTTTTGCATGACGCCGATCGCCGCCTTGATGCTGCGCTCGGCCAGCGAAGAGATGCGCGGCCGGGTGATGGGCATGCGCATGCTCGCCATTTGGGGCCTGCCGCTCGGCCTCGTCGCGGCCGGGCCGGTCATCGCGCATTTCGGCTATGTCGCCTGCACGCTGCTCTACGGCGGCGGCGGGCTGGCCGCGACGCTCGCCGTTGCGTATCGCTGGCGGCGCGAATTGTGGCGTCCGGCAGCCCGCTAATGCGCGCTGCGACGGTCTAGCGCGCGGGAATCGTCCTCAGGTAGGCGACGATGGCGCCGAGATCCGCATCGTTCATCGTCGCGTACCAGCCATAGCCCATCGGCGGCCGCAGCTTCGAGCCGTCCTTGCGCACGCCCTGCGTGATCGCGCGCTTGATCTCCTCGTCGCTCCATGCGCCGATGCCGTGCTCCTTGTGCGGCGTGATGTTGCGCGACAGCGAAACGCCCCACGGCCCCTCGAAGCGCTCGCCCCCGGTGCCCAGGCCGTTCCTGAAGTCGCGATGGCCGTTGACCATCGGCGTGTGGCACTCCATGCAGTGGCCGATGGTGACGAGATAGAAGCCACGCTTCGTCGGATCGTTCATCGCGTTCTGCGCGAGCGGTTTTTCCGCGCCCGGCGGGATCTCGAGCGTCATCTGCTTCACTTTGTAGACCGGAGGCTCGACCTTCTGCGGCACTGCGGGTTGCGCGAGCACGTAGGCGACCACTGCATCCAGATCCGACGCTGTAAAGATCTTGTAGAAGCCGTAGGGCATCTGCGGCGAAAGCTGCTGCCCGTTCGGCCGCTTGCCCTCGCGCATCGCGGCCTTGACCTGCTCCGGCGTCCAGCCGCCGATGCCGGTCTCCTTGTCCGGCGTGATGTTGGACGGCCGCACCTTGTACTCGGCGGTCTCCCAAACCTGCGGCCCGCCCGCGTGGCGCTTCGAGGTGTCGAGTACGCCGCCCGGGCCGCGTGGCGTGTGGCAGTTGCCGCAGGTGAGAACGCCTTCCACCAGATATTTGCCGCGCTCGAGCGGCGTTTGCGCGAGCGCGTTGCTCATCAGCAGCACGAGCGAAGCAAGCGAAAGCATTGCCCGATGCACGGTTCCTCCCGTCGTTGTTGTCGGCGGCCGAATTATGCGGGCAGCCGGCTATTCCGGCCTGATGTTCGCTTCCTTCACGACCCGGCCCCACTTCAGCGAGTCGGCCCTGACCTTTTCGATGGTCTTCTGCGGCGTCAGGATCTCGGCATCGCAGCCGGTGGCATTGATCGGCTCGAGCGCCGCCTTGTCGGCGCCGACTTTCGCCAGCGCCTGCGTCCAGCGGCTCACGACCTCTGCCGGCAGCCCCGCGGGACCGAGAATCCCGTACCAAGCGGTGGAATCGAAGCCTTTGAGGCCTGCTTCGTCCATCGTCGGCACGTCCGGAAACGCGGCCGAGCGCTGCGGCGACGTGACGGCGAGAGCGCGGATCTTGCCGCTCTTCACCGCACCGACGGCAGGGCCGAGCGAGGAGAAGAGCATCGGGATCTGGCCGCCCATGAGATCGGTCATGGCCGGGCCGCCCCCCTTGTAGGGCACGTGAAGCAGCTTTGCTCCCGTCACGCTCTTGAAGTATTCGCCCGACAGATGGTGCGGGCCGCCGACGCCGGAGGTGCCATAGCTCCACTTGTCGGGTTCCCGCCGGGAGAGCGTGATGACCTCCTCGACGGTGCGAAAAGGCGTTGCCGGATGAACGACGAGCAGGCTGCCGCTGCCGCAGACGTGCCCGAGATGCGTAAACGACTTGATCGGGTCGTAGCCGACCTTCGCGAGATGCGGCGCAACCGTGAGCGGGCCGCTGTCGAAGTAGTAAAGCAGGTAGCCGTCGGCAGGCGCTCTGGCGATCGCCTCCATCGCCACGCCGCCGGCGTTGCCGGGGCGGTACTCGAACACCAGCGGCTGACCGAGCAACGGCTCGAGCGCTCGCGCCAGCGGCCGGGCGCCGGCTTCGGCCGACCCGCCGGCCGTGTAGCCGAGCATCAGGCGGACCGGCTTCGTCGGGTAGCTTTGCGCGAGCGCGCCGCCGGCACAGGCAGCCGCAAGGATGGCAAGGACAGGTGACCGGAACATCGGCCTAACTTAGCCGATTGTTCCGGCGCGGGCTAGCGCTGCCCGGTCAGTCGAGGGTGATGTGCGCTTCGCGGATGAGCTCGGCCCATTTGCGAAGCTCGGCCTTCACGACGCGGTCCAGGTGCTCGGGCGTGGAGCCCACGGGATCCCCGCCCTGCTCGAGAAGCTTCTGGCGGATCGTCGGCTGCTCGAGGGCATGCGCGATCTCGGTCTGCATCCGGGCGACGATTGCCGGCGGCGTCCTTGCCGGCGCGAACATCGCGTACCAGGAGTCGACTTCGTAATCGGGGACCTTGAGCGCCTCGGCGACCGTCGGGATGTCGGGAGCGCCGGGATTACGCCTGCGGGTCGTCACTGCGAGCGCGCGCAGCTTGCCGGCGCGCACATGCGACATCGCCGCCGGCATGGTGACGATGAGGAGCGGCACCTGGCCACCCAACGTGTCGGCGACCGCCGGGCCGCCACCCTTGTACGGCACATGCACCATGTCGATGGAGGTGCGCAGCTTGAGGAGCTCGCCCGCAATGTGCGACGGCGTGCCGTTACCGACGGAAGCAAAGTGCAGCGTGCCCGGATGCTCCTTCGCCAGCGCGACGATGTCGGCGACGTTTTGGATGGGTGCACCCGGGTACGCGGCGATGAGCTGCGGCACGCTGACGATCAGGCTGACCGGCGCAAAGTCGCGCTCGACGTCGTAGTTGACCTTGTAGAGCAGCGGATTGATCGTGTGCGAGGAAAGCGTGAAGAGGAAGGTGTAGCCGTCGGGGTTAGCCTTGGCCGCCGCTTCGGTGCCGAGCACGCCGCCCGCGCCGCCGCGGTTCTCGATGATGACCGACTGGCCGAGGCTGCCGCTGAGCTGGCTCTGCAGGATGCGCGCGATGACATCCGTGCCGCCACCCGGCGGATAGGGGACGATAAACCTGATCGGCTTGGTGGGCCAATCACTTCCCCAGGCGATGCTCGCGGCGAAAACCGCGGCGAGCGCGATGATTCCTTTACGCATCTTGTTCTCCTACGACTGGCCGGCTGCCAGCAGTTCGAATTGCGCGCTGAGCGCCGATTGCACGCGGCCGTGCTCGGCTTCGATGATTGGAAAGAGCTTGCGTGCTTCGTCGGTGTCCGCACGGCGCGCCGACGCCTCGATATCCGAGCAGTGACGGCTCAATACACGCGCGCCGACATTGGCGCTGCACGACTTGAGCGAGTGCGCCGAGCGTGCGATCTCCGGGGCGTTGTTGGCGGCTGCCGCCTGCTTGAGCTTGTGCACGAGCTTCGGCGACTCGATCAAATAGAGATTGATCGTGCGGGCAAGCAGTTCAGGCTTGCCGTTGATGCGCAGGGCGCTCAGCTGGTCAAGCACCTGCCGATCGATCACCTCGTCGTCGCCGGCAGCGCTCGGCAAGGCCGCCGCCGTCTCGACTGGGCCGGCCGCGGCGCGCGGCATCCAGCGATCGAGCATCTCCTGCATCGTCTGCATGCTGAACGGCTTGGCAAGGTGATCGTCCATGCCGGCGTTCAGGCACTCCTCGCGGTCCTGCGCCATGGCGTTGGCGGTCAAAGCAACGATCGGCAGGCGCTTGCCGCTCGCCTGCTCGCGCTTGCGCAGCTCGACGGTCGCCTCGAAGCCGTCCATCTCCGGCATGTGGCAGTCCATGAGGATGAGATCGAAGCCGCCCTGGGAGTGGGACTCGAGCGCTTCTTTACCGTTGTTGGCCACGGTGACCGAGTAGCCCTGGATCTGCAAGATGCCGAGCGCCACCTGCTGGTTGATGAGGTTGTCCTCGACCAGCAGGATGCGGCCGCGCAGCCCAGCCGGAGCGCGGCTCGTGGTCGCCGTCGTGGCGGGCGCCGCCGCCGGGTCCTGGCTGCGGCCCGAAAGCACGTTCACCAGGCATTCGTACAGTACCGTCTGGCGCACCGGCTTCACCAGGCAGGCATCGAAGCCGGCGTCGCGCGCGTTGCGCACGTCGACATGTCGCCGCGTCAGCATGACGAGGCGCACTCTGGTGATCTCGGCGCGCGCGCGGATGCTGCGCGCGAGCTCGAGCGAATCCATGCCGGGCAGGCCCAGGTCGACGATAGCGATGTCGTAGGGCACGCTGCGCGATGCTGCCTCTGAGAGGAGCTCGAGCGCCTGCTTTGGCGTCTCGGCGACGCGCGTGCTCACCTGCCAGTTGCTCATCTGCGCGAGCAGGATCTCGCGGCTGACCGCGTTCGACTCGACCACCAGCGCGCGTGCTCCGGTGAGCAGGCCCAGCGGCGCCGTCGAATCCGTGCGTGCAGCCTGCTTCTCGAACTCGCCGGTGAACCAGAAGGTCGAGCCCTTGCCGATGTCCGACTCGACGTGAATGCTGCCGCCCATCATCTCGACGAGCTGCTTGCTGATGGCGAGGCCGAGCCCGGAGCCACCGTGCTTGCGCGTGGTGGAGCCGTCGGCCTGGGCGAATTCTTCGAAGATTCGCGATTGCGCTTCGGCGGTGATGCCGACGCCCGTATCGCGCACCTCGAAGCGCATGGTCACGTGCGTCGCTGTCTCGGCAAGCGGACGCACACCGATCACGACCGAGCCTTCATCGGTGAACTTGATTGCGTTGCCGAGCAGGTTGGTCAGGATCTGGCCGACGCGCAGCGGGTCGCCCCGCACGTGGGTCGGCAGATTCGGCGGGATGCTGCAGGCGAGCTCGAGCCCCTTGGCGTGGGCGCGCTCGGCGAGCAAATCGACAATGTCCTCCATGGTGCGGCGAAGGTCCATGTCGAGCTTCTCGAGCTCGAGCTTGCCGGCCTCGATCTTGGAGAAGTCGAGCAGGTCGTTGATGATGCCGAGGAGCGTTTTGCCCGAGCGCTGCACCGTTTCCGCGTACTTGCGCTGCGTGCCGGTCAGGCCGGTCTCGAGCAGAAGCTCGGTCATGCCGAGCACGCCGTTCATCGGCGTGCGGATCTCGTGGCTCATGCGTGCGAGGAAAGAGCTCTTGGCGTGGTTCGCGGCCTCCGCGGCCTCGCGAGCCAGGCGCAGCGCTTCCTCGCTGCGCTTGTGCTGTGTCACGTCGCGTGCGACGGCGATGCTGCCGATGCAGCGGTTCGCATCGTCGAGCAGCGGCGCCACCGCCACCTGGGTATCGATCGGGTTGCCCGACTTCGTCATCGCGCGGGCGTCGTAGGAGAACTTGTCCCCGGCGAGCAGCCGGTGCATGCGCGCCTGCTCCTCCTCCCGGCTGGTCTCGCCGAGCGCGAGGGCCCGACCGAGCACCTCGTCGGCGCCATAGCCGAACATCGTGGCCGCGCCGGAGTTCCAGCTGGTGATGCTGCCGCCGAGGTCCTTGGTCCAGATCGCTTCGCTCGACTGCTCGACGATCGTCGCGAGCAGCTTGTTCTTCGATTCGCTCTTGCCGAGAGAGGCGATCAGGCTCTCGATGTTGTTCGCCATGTTGTTGAACGCCTCGGCCGCGAGCGAGACCTCCGGGGCGCCCTCGGGCTGGATCCGCACGGCGTGGTCGCCCTGGCTGAACCGGTTGGCGCCTTCGGCCAGCATGCGCAGCGTGCCGAGGTTGCCGCGGAAGATGAGCCAGATGAATTGCAGCATCAGGAAAAGCGTGACCGCCACGATCTGCAGCTGCTTGACGAACTGATGCCAGAGGCGGTTTTGCGCCTTGACCGGCGTCATGTCGGCGCTCAGCGTTCCATAGCCGACCCCGCCGGCCGTCACGTCGATCGTCTGCTCGGAGTGATCGATCGCCGCGACGCGTACGAACCACCTCGGCGCCTCGAGCACGTCGGGAACGTCCTGGGCCACCAGCGTCTTGCCGTCGCGGTCGGTCCACTTGAAGCGGTCCACCTCGCCGCGCCGCACCTGGTTCTTCAGCAGCTGGCTGATGGCCTCGTATTCACCGACCAGCGCCTGGTCGGCGACCAGCGGCGCCAGGAACACCAGCATTTCCTTCTGCTCGCGCTGCAGGCGTGCGGAGTGCTCGGCGCGGCCCTCGGCGAGGAGGAGAGCGGTCTGCACGCCGCCGCCGACGACGATCGCCACGCCCACGGCCAGCATGAGGCGCGAGATGAGGCCCCAGTCCTGCCAGAAGCGAAAGACGCGTATGTTGTTCATCGTCGGCTGCTCCCCCGCGCTCGCGTCGCTTTATTTTATGAAGGGCACCTTGGTGGTGCGGTAGACCAGGGCCTTCTTGACGGCGTTCACCTTCTGCGGGGACGTGTGCGGGTTCGCCATGATGGCAAGGTCGCCATAGACCTCCGAGGTCCACAGCGCGCGGTACTCGAATCCTTCGCGGCGCGCGTAGCGCGCCATAACGGAGCTGTTGACGCCGGCCGCCGCGATCTTGCTGATACGCAGCTGCGTTGACGACGCCTCCTGGTTACCGGTGAAGACCACCTTCACGTTCACGTTGCTTCGCAAGAGCGCATCCAGGGGAAGCCAATAGCCGGTGAAGCCATCCGGAGAGACGAATCCCACTTCCTTGCCTTCGAGGTCCTGCAGCGTCTTGATCGGCGAATCGACCGGAACGACGATTTCCGAGCGGATGCCCGGACACGCGGGCCGGGCGATCACCTTGTAGCCGAGCCGATC